>JAFGCX010000014.1 GCA_016932415.1 Candidatus Krumholzibacteriota bacterium | reverse complement strand
GTTCTTCTCTTTATCTCTTCATTGATCCTTTCTACACAGTTAGTGGTTCTAAGCCTTCGCCGATGACTCTCGGGCAGCTTGAAGACGGTGAGGCCTTCAGGGATCGTTCTCTTCAGCCCATTTTGCCAACGCAGGTGCTTTCTTTCGGTAGATCGTCAGCATCCGCTCCAACCTTTCTTCTGCCTCCTGCCGATCGGAAGCATTGAAGATTGATCTTATGGCAGCTGCTACACTGCCCTGCATCGCCTTTTTCGGAACATATGCCTGGGCATTTCGCTGAAGATGACACTGGCACCGGTTCCACAGCACTCCGGTCAGCCGGGCCTGAAGCGCAGCTCTGATGCCCTTGTGATCGTCACTTGTCACAGCCCTGACGCCATGCATGCCCCGCTTCTGCAGAGACTCGATAAAATCTCGCCAGTGAACTTCCGCTTCGCTCAGAGAGACGCTCACTCCAAGAACAGATCTCTTGCCGTCTGAACGCACCCCGATCGCTGCCAGAACAGCGCATGGGATCACGCTCCCGCCATGTCTTATCTTCTCATACCTGGCATCCAGTATCAGATAGGGCACCTCTCCGATAGATCGGGATCGCCATGACTGAAGCTCGTCGTCCAGCAGCTTGGTTGCCCTCGATACATCGCTGCTGCTCACTTCCAGGCCACAGAGCTCTTTTGTGATTTCCTTCACTCGCCTGGTCGATACTCCCTGAACATACATCTCGGCCAGGGCAAGCTTCAGCGCCCGCTCGCTCCGAAGCCCCTTCTCAAGTGATTTTGGATAAAATCCTTCCGAGTCTTTCACGTTCCTAACCTGTGGAATCTTCAGACTCAACTCACCTATCCTGCTTCTTACCGTCTTGTCCTTGAACCCGTTACCGTAACCTCGCCGCTCGGAAGTCCTCTCATGAGGCCCCGCTCCCAGGAAAGACGATCTCTCAAGCTTCATCGCCTCGTTAAGTACTACTTCCAGAGCAGATGCCATCCCATCCAGTCCGTTTTCGATTAATACTTCCAAAACCTGATCAAACGCTTTATTATCTCTTCGGTGGGTCATGTCACGTCTCCTTGTTAAAGGTTAATCGCTTCAACAAGAAAACCGATGTGACCCGCCGTTTTCAAGCTCTAAATCCAACGCGGCTACCGGAACTTGGGGAATTTACAGAAAGAATGTTACACCAACTGAGGGAAGTTAATGTATAAATTATTTTTAATCGGAATCATAGTAATTTGTTATCCTGCATGTCTACATGCAGAAATTGTTGCTGGAACTGCTGAATTAACTTATGGTTACTGGGATTTTTATCTTATGCAATCTTTGCCATTTCCAGAAGCTGGTCAATTATTTGTTACTTTTATAGGGCCTGATATGGTTATAGCTGCTTATCGTGATGCACAGGTTGCGGCTGTTCCTGACAGTTCATTTGAAGAACTTATGTATGCACCGTCCGATTATGAATTATACTATTCATATCAACTCGCGGTTAATGGTAGGACATATGTTTATAGATTAATACACCCTGATACTGGTGATATTACTTATGCTAAAGTGAGGTTTTCGGATTTCGCAATACCAGTTATGGATTATGCGTATCAACTAGATGGTTCATTGAAGTTGTATGATGAAGTGCCAACAGAAAATAATTCTTGGGGAAAAATAAAAATTCTATTCAAAGGAGATTGAGTATTTAGTAATAAATAAAGTAATAAATTAGATTGCTATTTTAAATCTAGGGGGAAGGATATGAAAAAGCGCTCTATTATAGCAATTTTTATGTTCTTTGTTATTCCTTTAAATTTGTATTCATACGAACTCATTAGTATTCCTCCTGATACAGTACAATCATGGGAAAGTGTTGCAAGCCATTTTCATTTGTATGGAACAGAAGATGGTGAATTTGATATAAGCATTTCATTTCCTGTTTTTAATGGGATATTTAATCTGTACGTGACAGATAATGTTGCTGCTTGGGACAGCACTTCTTTGGCAGAATTTATATTGAAGGTTGTGGATTCTGACTCAACAAACAGCGATGATATATTTCCTTTAATATGGGATTATTATTGTTATGATGATACTGATCAATCATATGGTGGAGTATGTTTTGATATTGATATAATGAATCAAACATATACTAAAATAAATTTAGCCCTATATGATATAAATGATTTTGATTGTGCTGGAAGTGATAGTGACCCGCCCCCGATTCTTGTTCCACTTTCTGTCTCAAACTGCCACCCCTAGATTCGATGGAAGTACTGCTTCAGGTGCTGGCGGTCTGGCAGGGATGATATATCCCTTCGTTGTCGAATCCGAAACGCTCTCGCGTGACATGGCCATCATGGGGGGCTGACCCTTTCCCTTTTCGTCATCGGGTACGGGTTCAGAGGCAGGCGAGGACGAGTGAGTCGTGTCGAGGGCGCGGTCCCGCTCGCTATGTGGCGTATATGGGCTACCTGATCGCTTCGGTGATGGCGGTCCGGCCTTGAGCCTTGTGGTTTGCTTAGATGGCCCTACGTCGCTTGTGACTCCGCGAACCAGCCGGCTGTGCGCTTGCAGATCCCGACAAGCATCAACATCACCGGCACTTCTATCAGTACTCCGACAACTGTCGCCAGCGCCGCTCCCGAGGATAGTCCGAACAGCATCACAGCTGTGGCGATCGCAACTTCGAAGTGGTTGGAAGCTCCGATCATAGCCGCCGGCGCGGCGTCTTCATATTTCAGTTTCAGCATTTTAGCGGCGCCGTAGCCCAGTCCGAAGATCAGCATGGTCTGGATGAAGAGCGGGATGGAGATCCAGAGGATGGTAAGCGGGTTGGCCAGAATCGTTTCGCCCTTGAAGCTGAACAACAGGACCAGGGTCAGCAGCAGCGCGACGATCGTCACGGGCGTGAGCAGGTGCAGGAATCTTTTCCTGAACCATTCTTCACCCCAGCGCCCGATAACCCATTTGCGCGAGAAATATCCGGCAACCAGTGGCAACGCCACATAGATTGTGACGGACAGCAGCAGCGCCTGCCATGGAACAGGCAGTCTGCCGATACCGAGCAGGAAGCCACCCAAAACGCCATACAGCACCAGCATGGTCAGTGAGTTGATAGCGACCATGACGAGGGTGAGACCATCATTGCCACGCGCCAGGTATCCCCAGACCAGAACCATGGCTGTGCAGGGAGCTATTCCCAGCAGGATGCATCCGGCAAAATAGCTGCGCCAGAGGGGGATCTGCAGCATTTTCACGCCTTCCTGCAACACAATTGTTCCGGCGCCGTGCACCGCTCCGACCGGCAGGTCGAGCCCGAACGGCATTTTGACCAGATCCATCGCTTCGGTACCGATCAATCCTTTAAAGAGAACACCAAGAAACAGCGTGGCGATGGCGTACATGGTGAACGGTTTGACGCACCAGTTGATGAACAGGGTCAGAAAAACGGGCTTTCCGCTCTTGCCTGCTTTGACGACGCGGGCGAAATCAATCTTGACCATGATCGGATACATCATGAAGAAAAGGCAGACGGCGATCGGGATCGAGACGATGGGTGCTCCCTTGATATTAATAGCCATCTGGTCCAGTGTCCGCGCCAGTCCCGGGGCGATTTTGCCGAGAAGAATCCCGGCAACGATGCACAATCCGACCCATACAGTCAGATATTTCTCGAAGATGCTGGTCATATGTCGATCATTCGCCGGACAAGTTTCAATATTCACCGCGTTACCCTCCTTGTTTCACGGCGGCAATTACCGCTGAACGAACATGATTTTCCATTCCACTTCCCGGGAACCAGTCCCGAATAAACTGGTTGCTCTCTTCCTTGATATCAATGGATATCTCGGAAAAACCGGCATTGCTGAGCATCTGTCCGATCTCATTTACCAGAGCCGCTCCCCCTACGCATCGGCAATGCGCGTCCATATTCTGCCGAACCTCATCCGGGATGGGGGATATTGCGACCACATCGGATACGGCAAGCCGGCCATTTGGCTTCAATACACGGTGTGCCTCGCTAAAAACCTGCTTTTTTGCCGGGGACAGATTTATGACGCAATTGGATATAACTACATCAATAGAGTTGTCAGCTACAGGCAAGTGCTCAATTTCGCCCAGGCGGAACTCCACATTCGTGTAGTAGCTTTTTCGGGCATTTTCTCTCGCCTTCGCAATCATTTCAGGTGTCATGTCTACGCCGATGACCTTCCCTTCTTCGCCAACCTGTTTAGCGGCAAGGAAACAATCGAACCCTCCACCGCATCCGAGATCAAGAACGACCTCTTTCGGTTTCATCTCGGCTATCGCCTGCGGATTACCACAGCCAAGACCCATGTTCGCTCCATCCGGAACCGCTGACAACTCGGCGGTTGTATAGCCAAGGCGGGTCGAGAAACCAGGGTTCCCCAAAGGAGCCGGTCCGCAGCAACCGCCTCCGCAGCAGGAGCCGTTTTCTTTTGCGATTTTCGAATAGCGGGTTCGAACCTGCTCCCGGATATGATCTTTATCTGTGTTCGCCGTCATCATCCCACTCCTTTTTACTTACGATCTTCTCCCTGATCCGTGTAAGCTTTTATTTTCGGGCAACATTCATCGCCGCGCTGTTTTCTGCAAAGTTCGTCGGGATCACACGATGTGATTTTATCAAGTGTTTTCGCGTCGAGCGCGATATCCGGATCGCTGCTGAGCCGTGATTCGATCCAATCGATCAATACACCGAAATCATCCCGCTCCCTGCGAATCCGATAATAGACCCATCGTCCGTCTTTCCTACTGTCGACCAGACCGGATGAAATCAGAACTCCCATGTGACGGGAGGCCGTCGCGCCTGCGACTTGAATCAGCTCTGTAAGCTGACAGGCGCACAGCTCGTCGTGTTTCAAAAGAGCTGATACGATCCGGAGCCGGTTCCTGTCGGACAGCGCCTTGAATGCTGCAATCAGTTTATCCATTATGACCTCATTGCAATTGTATAGTTAGCCAAGTAACTAAATAATATATATTAAATCAGGAACCCCGGTCAAGTTCCTTTGTTGTTTTTCACGGGAATCGGTGTATTCAGATTCGAGTTTATGGGTAGCATGGGCCATACCGCATCACATTGCCATCGACGGTGAAGTAGATATGGTCGTCAGAACCCCAGACAGCGTCCCTTGGGAGAGAATATTCGGTCAGGACCTGCGTCATCGATCCATCGGACAGAAGCACGTAACCGGTCAGGCTGCTGCGGCAAACGCCCTGGTGGACGAGCAGGCGCTCACCCCGCGGATCGGTGGAGATGACCCAGGTGATGTAGCCAGTGTCAAAAAAATCAATTTCCACTGAGGTCTGTCCATCGAATGTGAACAGGATAAGTTTATAGTATGACAGATCGACGTCCGGGGCTGCCATCGATGTAATAAATCCGGAACCATCAGGCAGCGGCGCGAAGCAATTATGCCTCTTGCCGTTCAGGCCGTTAATCGGAGTTATGATACCGCTGTTCAAATCAAGGAATCCCATATTGTACACCTTAAGATCCGGATCGTAAAAGGCAACCAGTAAGCCTGCCTCCCCGGGAAGGAAATCGAAATGGTAGATCATCATCCCCCCGTCAGGTACCTCCTCGACATCCTGTTCGCTGCCGGCGACTGGTACCCGGCAGAGCGAAAGTTCATAAGTATTATCAGAGCGCCAATGGATCCGGGTGAAATAGATCGTCGTATCACCTTCTGCAAAACGAAGATTCCGATCATCGTGGTTGCCATCCGCAGGATTTTCAGTCAGTTGTCTCGCGGCGCCTGTCCTCATGTCCCTCACCCAGATATGCGAGGCATAATGCGTCGGATAGATGACTTCTTCGCGCTCGATGGCGAGGTATCGTCCGCCGTTGGATAAACGCGGGTAGTAAAACAGGTCCCCCTGCTCGTGGTCGAAGACCAGGGAATACTCAGGTTCGATATTCTCTTCGGGGGAAGTCACAGATTTTGAATCCCCGCAACCGCACAGGGTAAAAAGGATCAGAGTGACAAAACCGGCTGATCCCAACCATTTTATTGTTTGCATGAGATTTCCACTCCTCTCGCAATGCACGCCGGCAATTTCACCCAATAGATATCCATCTTCTTGTTCATCGGGGACTGCATATTATCCAGCAATTGCCTGTAGTCAGTCACCGGCGCCGGATCAGATACTGTTTCTGTTCTCATGCTTGAAAAGAACAGGTATCTGCCGTCCGGAGATACGGTCGGGCTCATTTCAGCCGCGTCAGAATTGATCTTTTCGCCGAGATGGACGGGCTCGGTCCAGGAATCGTCCGGTTTACGGAAGGCGACGAAAAGATCGCCCCTTCCCGCCGCGTGTCCCCAGCTGTGCGAGCTGTAGATTAGAAACCGCTCATCGGGATCGATAAAGGCGTTGTATTCGGCTCGCGTGTTGATCGAATCGGACAGGACTTCAGGCTCAGAGTATCTGCCTTCTTTAAACCTCGATCTGCATATCTTCATGTCATAAGAGGTAAAATAGATCGTCCCGTTTTTTGTGATGGAAGGGTAGAATTCGTTTTGCCCGGTATTGACCGGCTCGCCGAGATTGCGCGCTTCTCCCCAGCCATCTCCGACCCGCTCGACATACCAGATGTCGGAATCCTTTGATTCATCGCCTGCCCTGAGCGGCCGCTCGGAGCAGAAATAAAGACGATTGCCGTCCGGAGAGAATTGAGGTTCATAATCATCATACTTGCCCGAAAAGGGGGCGATTCTGTGAGACTGCCATCTGCCGTCGACTTCCTTCATCCAGACAAGCACGTAACGCGGTTTCTCCAGAACGCCGAAGAATATCTCCCTGCCGTCGGGGGAGATGGCGATATCACGGTCATCCATGCCGGTGCAGACGATGCCAGGCGCGAAGAGTTCCGGGGTCTCGCCAGGAGCCGTTTGACCCAGGTAGGGACCTTTCGGGACCGGTGTGCTGTTTTGCGCGGAACATGCCGGGATGAGGATGGCTGCCGCGGCCAGAAAAAAGAAAGATTTTATCTTCATAACTGCCTTTCGCAAAGTAGGTTTCATTTTACAGCATAAATATATGCGTGACATCCGCGCCGGAGCAGATATTCTCGACAGACTGCTTTCAGGCGCCCGCAGACAGCTGCATCAGGAGGACAAACGGAAGCGGTAAGTGCCCGTCCAGGAGACGGTGAAGAGAGGCTGACTTGATAGCCCGGTCACCGCTTAATATCGTAAGGGGTAACCGGGCTATTGTACAATGTCGTATCGGAATCGGATCTATTTCAACAGCAGAAGTTTTGTGTTAAAAAGATCCTTACCGGCGATAATCATTCGCGCGAAATAAATCCCGGACGACACGCTCTCTCCATAATCGTTTGTGCCATTCCATGTCACCTGGTGCACTTTCCTGGCGTAGTGACCGGAGACCAGCGTTTTCACGTGCCGGCCATTGACCGAGTAGATGTTTATCTCGATTTCCGCCGCCTCGGGGAGATTGAACGAGATTAACGTCGATGGGTTGAACGGATTCGGCCACGCTCGCAAGTACGGTTTTTGTTCCTCCACGCTGGAGACACGAAGTGGGTCAGGCAGCGTTCCCGAACAACGGCCGCTACGAATCTCGAATACCCCGGTCTGATACGTCACGTTATCGATCACCGTAGAGATCTTGTACTCATAGTCGGTGCTCGCTGAAACGGGGAATTTGGCCAGATAGAACCGATCTTCATCACAGTCGTCCTGATAAGCGGCGACCTGCTGCCAGGGGATGGCGCCGTCCCTGCGGTAGTACACCTTGTTCTGCTTCGACGGAAACTTGGTATACCAGTAAACGTGGATCTTGCAAGTCTCCGCGTTGAATGAAGCTCCATTGCTGTAAATGTTGCTGTAGTTGTTATTGAGAGCGAAGCTCCCTGTCACATCGACCGGGCAGTCCATGGGGTCGTCTTCTGATTCAACCGTTATCTTGTAGCAGTACTCGTTTGCCGCCGCGAGGCCAGTCAGCACGACCGTGTACTCAGTCTCCTCCACACCGGCTTGCTGCTGGCTGTAACTGCAGGCGGGGTAGCAGTCCATATCTGGATCATAGGCGACGACCGAAGTCGCCGGGAGGTTAGTCTCAAATGTGATCTCGGCGTCCCAGGTATAGGACGGTGAATCGAAGGTGGTATTCACTTCTACATTAGTTATCTCGAGGTAGCAATTATCCACTTGCTGGGCATAGATGTCGCCGCTGTCGTCGCGCAGGTCTGTCCAGGCGATGATCGTTCCGTCATTACCATGGTAAATCATGGCGGGATGCCCCTGCCGATTTGATACCGTACAGACAGGCAACCCCGACGCCGACCATTTCTTTACTCCATCTGCATCCACCCGCTGGGCATAGATGTTGTAGTTGCCTGTGAGGCGAGCATCGCACCAGGTAGTGATGACGCCGCCGTTGCCGTCTGTCGCAGCCGAGAACTCCTTGCCGACCATTATGGGATCAACTATCATCACGCCGGTATCCGACCATGGCTGGTTGCCGTCTCCGTCGATTCGTTGTGCCCAGAGCCATTTATATGTTTCCGGTGAGGGACCAGGGTCTTTACTGCCGAAAACATAGATTGCGCCACCGTCGCCATCCGAGACTACGCGATGATCCGCGTCAGCGGGATAGACTGTCGATATCCATTTGTCCGCCACCCATTGAGCTGTTCCACTCGAATTGACGTGCTGGGCATAGATCTTGTACCAATGATCGTCATAAGCGTAAGTCACGCTATGGTCCCAGCTGATTATAGCGCCACCCGAGCCGTCCGCCACCAGTTGGGGTGAATTGTCATCGACATCGACAATGTTGTAGTTTCCTATATTGACCTGATTGTTCCACAGCACAGAGCCTCCGGCGTTGACTCTGGCCGCTCTAACGTCATGGTCTTCATCTATCCAGGCGGCTATGCACCCGCCGTTTTCATCGGAAACGATTTGAGGGTAGCATACTGGCGCCTCAAAATTGCTTCCGAGACAGATGCCTGCAGGATCCGGATACCAGATCAGATTGCCGCTGGAATCGAGTCTCTGAACGGAAACGCGATAATAATCATCATACCATCCTGTAGAACCGTTATACACTCTTTCATGCCACCCATAGGCGATAATCGCGCCACCTGCTCCATCCGGCATCGCGTCGAGCGATTCACAACCGAACAGCATGCTGCCGGACATGATGACTGCTCCCTCGGGGCCCCAGGGAAGCGTCCCGTCCGCTCCGACCTTTTGAGCATATAAAAAGGCAATACCGCTATAACAGTTGAAGACTATAATCGCTCCGCCATTTCCATCAGGCACGACCTGGTGGGAAATGAATGATCCGAATATATAGGTATTATCTGCAATTATGACCCCATCCTCCTGCCAGAGCGGGTCTCCATCAGCGTCGATTTTTTGAGCGTAGATGGAATAACTGCTTCCACGGGTATCAATCCACGCGATGATCGAACACCCGTTTCCGACTTCAGCGATACTGGCGTTGAATTGAGATCCATCTTCAGTACAAACGCCTTCCCCTCCGGAGGTCCATGATCCCCAATCCGCGGCCGCGGGAACTATCCAACCGGTCAGGATGATAATTGTGATAACAGGGATCATCAAACTAGACTTATTCCGCATATGAAATTTCTCCTTCTTCCATGATGAGAAAATATTATCCTGCGTACCAATCCTTTGAATAAAAACAACTTGATGCAGCGAGTTTTCGCTTTGAGATTTGAGAGATCTACATTTTTTCACCCCCCCTGTCCGTTACGGAAAATCCCGTAAGGCCGATATCAGCATCGCAGGCATGGGGATAGAATCAGGCATTCTCTGAAAAACCAGCCTTATTTCAGACTGGTCGGGTGCTGTCTAGATAGAAAATATAAAGCCGCAAAAGTCCATATCATCTTCCCCTAGTCCACGAAGGACCAAATAGTAGCAGCGGTATTTATTAACAATCAAGATATTTTTCAACTCTTCATAGCCCGCCGGTCACCACTGCCCGTCCCGAAAGAATTTGACGCCCCGCAAGCTTATAGGGTATGATACATAAACTTATGCGTCGCGGGTGGGCCCGCCGGACACAGTATTTCGGCACCTGCTTCCAGGTGACTGCTCGACTTCAACCAGGATATTTAAAATGCGAAAATCTTCGGATAAAAGGAAATCTTCACTTAATTACAACGAAGGCACGATGAACAGGATATTTTACCTTATCCTCTCCTGTTTTTTCCTTTCAGGAGTCGCCGGGATCATCTATGAAGTGCTCTGGATCAGGATGATCGAGAGGGTCATCGGCGGCGCGCCATTCGCCGTAAGCATCATACTTACCATCTTCATGGGCGGCCTCGGCCTGGGGAGCTATCTTGCCGGCAGGTTCATCGACCGGATCAGGGACACTCTGGCCCTGGTGAAGATATACGGGATGCTTGAGCTGGTGATTGGTATCTACGCTTTTCTGATCCCTCTGCTGCTCGCTCTCTTCGAGCCGCTCCAGGCAGCTCTTTATAACAATCTCTACGGCCACTTTACGATATACAATATCCTCACCTTCATCGGTTGTTCCGTGATTCTTTTCATTCCCGTCCTCTGCATGGGAGCGACTTTGCCGATCCTCTGCAGGTTCTATGTCGCCAGGCTCTCACATCTCGGCACTCACGCCGGGCGGCTGTACGGTTTGAACACGATCGGAGCGGCCGCGGGTTCGCTGGCGACCGGATTCTGGCTGATAGACCTCTGGGGCGTGACCGGCACGCTCATCTTTGCCGTTCTCATCAACTTCCTGATCGGAGCGACATGCCTGTCGATCAGTTATAAAGCGAAGATCTCTGTTGGAAACGGAGGGCGGGAAGATCAGGATCCAGGGGAGGCTGAGCAGGTAGAGGGAACGAAAGAGGAAAGAGTCGATATCCAGCCCGGAGATTCCCTTGAAACTGGGAGCGCCCTGTTGATCTTCGCTGTCTCAGGTTTTTGCGCGATGGCGTGCGAGGTGATATGGACGAGGCTGCTCGGCCTGATCGTAGGCCCGACGACTTATTCTTTCACGATCGTACTGGTGACTTTTATCACCGGCCTCGCGCTGGGCAGCATGATCTTCGGTCATTTTGCCGACAGGGTGAAAAAAGTCATCTGGCTTCTGCTGTTCACCCAGGTGATCGCCGCCCTGCTTGTCCTGGCAGTCAGCCAGCTGCTCGGAAACAGCCAGATGCTTTTTGCAAAGCTGATCTTTACCTTCAAGGACCAGTTCGGGATGCTGAGCTTTATGAAAGCAGTGGTTCTTTTCATATTCATGATCATACCGACACTCTGTTTCGGCGCCACCTTCCCTCTGGTCGGAAAGATATATACCGAGTCGGTCTCGAAGGTCGGAAAATCGATAGGTTTCGCGTACATGATCAACTCGGTCGGAGCGCTCGCCGGTTCGTTCTGCGCGGGTTTCGTTCTCATCCCGCTTGTCGGCAAGGAATCGGGGCTTGGAATAACAGTCGCTCTGCAGCTTGCCACCGCTCTGGTCATTGCCGGCGTCCTTATGATCAGAATGAGAAAAAACTACGCGCGGTTCGCTTTTCTCGCCGTGCCGGCGCTGGCGGGGATCGTCCTTTCTTTCAACTATCCCGCGTGGAATCACAGGCAGCTGTCGATCGGTAAATACCACAGGTTTGAGGCGATCAAGGCGGATATAATCAATACCGGATGGCTGGGGGCGCTCCTGCAGGGACCAGAGATCCTGTCGAAAACGGAAGAAGGAGAGATAGTCTATTACGGAGACGGAATCGGCGGATTTACGACGGTCGTAAAGAGAAAGAACTCCCTTGGCGAGATCAACTACAGCATGACGAACAGCGGAAAAGCGGATGCCTCGACTTATGTCGACATGAAGACGCAGACGCTCCTTACGCATTTCCCGATGCTTTTCCATAAAGATCCGAAGTCGGTGATGGTACTCGGGCTCGCCAGCGGCATCACGGCGGGAGAAGTACTCTGTTATCCGGTCGACAGGCTTGATATTCTTGAGATAAGCAACCAGGTCGTATCGGCAAGCAGCTTTTTTGACCGCTGGAACAGAGATGTCCTTTCGGATCCGAGGACGCACCTGATCATCCAGGACGCGCGCGCTCATCTACAGCTCACGAACCAGGGATATGACGTGATCATCTCCGAGCCGTCCAATCCGTGGATGGCAGGGCTTGCCGCTCTTTTCACAAGCGAATTCTTTTCCCTCGCCCGCGAGAAACTGAATGATGACGGGATACTTGTGCAGTTCATCCACTCGTACCAGATGGACTGGGAGACTTTCGCCCTGATCGGCCGGACCTTTGCCGGCGTATTTCCAAACAGTATCCTTGTCTCGACCGGGCCGGGCGAATATGCCGGTGATTACCTGCTCGTCGGGTTCAAGGGCGAGGAAAGGCTCGATCCCCGGCATGCCGATCAGAAACTCCCATTTATCGGTACGTCGGAAAATGTCGTCCTCAGCGATCCGAGGCTGCTCTACCGGTTGATCGTCTCAGAAAACCTCGAGTGGCTCTTTGGCAAAGGTGATATAAATACCGAGACAAAGCCGCTGCTTGAATTCGCCGCGCCCCGGCTTATGTACTACGATGATCTTGTTGTTCCGGCGATAATCGAACGCAACAAAGAAAACAGTCTCGGCGCCGGCACAAAAGATATAGTCCGGCTGGTCGAGACGGATGCCGATTCGAGGATTGATTTCGCAGCCTATCTCCTCTCTCTATTCATGCCTCAGAGGGATGTGGTCGACACCTCCGTTCTGACCCCATCTCAAAAAGAGAGATTCTTCAGGCTGATGGAAGATTATTGCGTGAAAAACGAGATCGATTATTCGATCTTTGATGATGAGGAATTGAAACAGCGATGCCTCTCGATCCAGATAGACCTGCTCGAAAGCAGGCCGGAGCTTCTCTCTGACAGGCCCGATCCCTATTTTTACCGCGCCAGTCTCTACCATATGAACGGCAGGACAGTCGACGCGATCAAATATTACAATAAAGGATTAAGGATAGATCCGTATTCGGTGGTCGCGCGTAACAATCTCGGCAACATCCTGCTTGAGCGGGGGAGGGAGACCGAGGCGATAGACCAGTACAACGCCGCTGTCACTCTCGATCCAGGTCACCTTATAGCGCGTAACAATCTCGGCAACGCTCTGAAGAAGCAGGGAAGAACAGACGAGGCGATAACCCAGTACCTCGAAGTGCTGCGGCTGGACCCCGATTTTGTTCAGGCGCATGTCAGCCTTGGTGAAGCCCTCGTAGACAGGGGCAGGCTCGACGAAGCTATCGGCCACTACTATGAGGCCCTGCGGATAGATCCCGGGAATGCCGTCACCCACAACGATCTTGGAATAGCGCTTTACGGCAGGGGAAGGATAGATGAGGCGATCTCTCATTTTCAGGAGGCTATACGGCTGAGGCCTGAATATTCGAACGCGCGGATCAACCTCGAAAAAGTCCTGGCAAAAAAAAGGACGCTCGAAGGCTCGTGAGGCGAGACGGTGAAGGAAACTCTTGAGTTATCATGCAGAGCGACCGATAAAAAGCTATAAGGGGCGTTATTTCGCGTCTCGATAAATGTTTTTTGCAGAGAGTGCAAACCGGAACGGATGAATATGTCGCGCAGAGTTAATAATTCCCGCAAGCAGATCCGATCCGGACGTATGCCGATTATACTCGTACTTGGGCTTGGACTGGTCGCCATCCTGGCGATAGTCTATATCCAGGTGACTACGACCCGGATTTCCAGGGAATATATCCCTCTTGCCGAGGCTGTCAAAGAGATCAAATATGAATCAGTGATCGGGCATCTCTGGTTTGAGGAAATGATCAGCGGTGACAGAAACGAGGAAATAGACGATGTCTTTGCGCATATCGATCTTGCCGCCTCGTATGCCAAAGCGATGCTCGACGGCGATTCGATCTCAGGAAAAAGGATTTTCCCACTCAGCGATATCGAAACACGCATCGAGATAGAAGAAGTTCGCGCGAAGTTAAGCCAGTTCCGGGCGATAGCCGAACAGAGGTGGGCCGCAATAGACAGTTCGCAGATCGGATCGGAGATCGATCAGCGATTCGACATGGTATTCAGGGATTTTCTCGATCGCGCCAACCGGGTGGAAGCCCGTTTCGGAGGAAAGATCGCCGATGACCTTAAAAAGTTCCATTTTATTCAGAACGTGCTTATAGTTTTCCTTCTGGGGTTATTCTCTTTGGCCGGTCTTTTCTTCTGGAGATATGAAAAGAGCAAAACCTCGGGTATGATGAAGCTGCAGCTTAGCGAGGAGCGGTACCGGGGGCTGATCGAGGATATTCCGGTGATGATATGCCGGTTTCTTCCAGACGGGACGATCAGGTATGTCAATAAGGCATACTGCGATTATTTCGGGAAGGCGCCGGAGGAACTGGTCGGGTCATCATTTCTCGATCTGATTCCTGAAGAAGACAGAAAGACAGTGATCGGCAATATCAGATCTCTGACTCCAGAGCGGCCTACCCAGTCGCATGAACACAAGGTGATAAATCCGGACGGAGAAGTATGCTGGCAGCGATGGACGAACAGGGCGCTCTTTGACGACAGGGGCATAGCCATGGCTTACCAGGCTGTCGGGGAGGATATCACTGAGCGCAGAACTGCCGCGAAAGCGATTGAAGAGAGTAGAAGGCTCCTGAACGATATGGGCGATATCGCCAGGATCGGGGGCTGGGAAATGGATCTTGAAAGCGGGGGGAAGGCGGCGTGGACAAAAGGGACTTACGATATAGTCGAACTGGATGAAGATGAAAAGTTGCCCGGGCTGAATGAACATATCGGCTGGTACCTTCCCGAATACAGGGAGATGGTCAGGGAAAAGATCGACAGGCTGATCAAGACGAAGAAACCAATCCATTATGAGGCTGCTTTCAAGACAAGAAGCGGGGTTCTTAAATGGTGCAGAGTCTTCGGCGAAGCGGTCGAAAAGGATGGTAACGTAGTAAAGATCAGGGGGACTTTTCAGGATATCACCGATTTCAAGCAGGTCCAGATCGAACAGGAACGGCTGATCCATGAGATGAATGAACGGGTCAAGGAACAGAGGTGCATCTATGGCGTCGCCGAAGCGATCCGGAACAGGGAGAGTCTCGATCAGATATTCGAAGATGTCGTCGCGCTGATTCCGATGGGATGGCAATATCCGATGGTGACATGCGCGAGATTGATCTTTGGAGAAAAAGAATATCTTTCCGAAGGTTTCACCGACTCGAAATGGAAGCAGGCCTCCGATATAATCGTCCATGGCAATCTTCGCGGATCGATAACGGTGTGCTACAGGGAGGAAAGACCGGAAAGCTACGAAGGCCCATTTCTGAGGGAAGAGCGGGAACTTCTTGATACAATAGCCAACACACTCGGTGAGGCGATCGAGCGTTTTCGTGCCGAGCACGATCTGAAAAGACTCAGCCACGCGATAGAGCAAGCGGCAGAGACGATCGTAATAACGGACACAGCCGGGGCGATAGAATACGCCAACCCCGCTTTCGAGAGAATTACGGGATACAGTATAAGTGATGCAATCGGAAAGAACCCGAGGATACTCAAGAGCGGGGAGCACGGTGAGCAGTTTTACCGCGAGATGTGGAAGACTCTGACGAGCGGATCGATATGGGCCGGCTGGCTTGTGAACAAAAAGAAAGATGGCACTTTCTACACTGAAGAGGCCACGATCTCGCCGGTTCGGGATACGTCAGGCGCCATCGTAAATTATGTCGGCGTAAAGAGAGATATCACAGAGAATCTCAGGCTCGAGGAGCAGTACAATCAGGGTCAGAAAGTCGAATCGATCGGGAGGCTGGCAGGTGGAGTAGCGCACGATCTGAACAACCTTCTTTCTCCGATACTAGGTTACAGCGAGATGCTGCTCGATGATATTGATCAGGAAGATCCCCGCAAGGAATCGGTCAGTGAGATCATCAGGGCCGGGTACAGAGCGCGCGACCTTGTCCATCAACTGCTCGCTTTCAGCCGCAAGCAGACGCTCGAATACAAGCTGATCGATCTGAACGATATTCTCGACGGCATCGAAAAGCTTATAAGGAGAACGATACGCGAGGATATCGAGATCGTGATAAGCCCATCTCCCGATATCGGGATGATCAGGGCGGATACAGGCCAGATAGAGCAGGTTATCCTCAATCTCGTATCAAACGCCCAGGATGCGATGCCGGATGGAGGAAAACTCGCTTTAAGCACGCGGCAAGTCGAAACAGATACGCGGCAAGCCCGGAGGAATGAGGGGATCGATCCGGGGATTTACGTGATGCTGTCTGTAAGCGACACGGGAATAGGAATGGACAGGGATATCCGGGGGCATATTTTCGAACCGTTCTTTTCGACGAAGGGTGAAGCGGGGACGGGACTCGGTCTTTCGACAGCTTATGGCATTATCAAGCAACACGGCGGCAATGTACTTGTCGAAAGCGAACCAGGCAAGGGTACGACTTTTGAGGTCTATCTTCCAGTGTCGGATGATCCCCTCGACAAGGGGAAAATCTTTAAAAAGAAGCCTGAAAATCTTGAAGGTACAGAAAAGATCCTTCTGGTAGAGGATAACGAAAATGTGCGCAATCTCACCGAGACTATTCTGAAGCGGAAGGGATACTTCGTACTCGTGGCTGAAAACGGAGAAGAGGCGTTCGAGATCCTGAAGAATCAAAAGGGACCGGTCGATCTATTGCTGACAGACGTCGTGATGTCGGGAATCAATGGCCGGGAATTATATATCAGGGCCTCAGAAGAATATCCTGGACTGAAGGTGCTTTTCATGTCGGGGTATTCGTACGATGTCATAGCCAATCGAGGAGTACTGGAAGAAGGAATGTCGTTTATTCAGAAACCGTTTACGATAGACGCGCTTGCCACCAAGATCAGGGATGTCCTCGAGGAGCGATAGAAAGGAGAGCATGAGTTCTATCGCGGCGATTGCCGGAATTAACGGAATGGAAGATGCCGGAGAGATAACCGGCAGAATGTGCGCCGTGATGGCTGACCGCGGAAATGACGGGGCAGAGATCCTGCAGATCGGCAGAGCCTGGCTGGGACGCAACCTTTGCCTCTACGACAGGGCCCCGGATCTCGCCGAGCGTGGTATTTTCATCGATGAAAATAGTGGCCTGACGGTCCTGCTCGATGGAGAACTCTACAACGCTTCCACCCTGGCCGGCGAACTCGGCTGTGAAAATATCGATGAGACGGTCATTGCCGAAGCATACGGAAGATGGGGAAGGGCCTGCCTGCCGAGGTTCAGAGGCGCGTTCAGCTTTGTGATCTGGGACGGCAAAGAACGCGTCCTTTTCGCGGCGCGGGATTTTTTCGGTGAAAAGCCTGTTTATTACCACATCGCTTCCGACGGTACCATCACTCTCGCCTCGGCCGTCCGGGGGATACTTAGGAACCCCGGCGTATCGAGGGAGATCGACTATGAAGCGGTCTCGCATTACATGTACGAAAAAGCCTTCATCTATCCTGATACTCCACTGAAATACGTAAAATCGCTGCCGCACGGCGGATGGCTCGAATGGAGATCGGGAGTAGTTGAGACGGGCCGGTACTGGCACCCTCCGTATGGCGCCGGGAAGATCGAGGATCCGATATACGCTACCGCCAGGTATCGTGATCTGATGCTCGAGGCGATAACAAAAAGGCTGCCCCGGGATTATTCGAGCCCCGGGCTTCTGTACAGCGGTGGGACCGATTCGAATCTCTTGCTCGGAATGATCA
Organism: Candidatus Krumholzibacteriota bacterium; assembly: GCA_016932415.1. NCBI lineage: Bacteria > Candidatus Krumholzibacteriota > Candidatus Krumholzibacteriota bacterium. Next base: position 41,949 of record JAFGCX010000014.1, on the reverse strand, counting down.
AGCATGTCACCGACAGAAAGATCACTACACTGTCGATAACCGACGGGATGAGCGGACGCGATCTCGATTATTCGAGAAGGCTGGCGAAAAGATTCGACACGGAGCACAGGGAGATCAGGATGTCGGCCGCATCGATCAGGGAGAACCTCGCCGACCTCGTCTGGACGTACGGGACTCCAGGAGTCTCGATCGTCCAGGCTTTCTTCGGGACAAAGGAAGCCCATAAGATCGGAGTCAAAGTCGCCTTCACCGGACTCGGGGTGGAGCCGACCCTTGAACCTCTCTGGTATCTCAAATATATAAATATCCTCGAAAAGGCCTTTTCTCCGTTCAAAGCGCTCCCCGAGAAGTCGAGGGAAGGAATCTATGATCTTTTCTGCCGCGGCCTGAGGGGGAGCGGTTCTCGATGGAAGGGGGGAAAGTACAGGAAAGCGATCAGCATATTGTATTACTATTTTATGTTCAAAAGGGGATACTACCGGTGGTACGGGACCGGCCTGTTTCCCGACGGGATCAAGTCGCTCTTCTCCGGGGGGATCGATAAAAGAGGGTGGAAGGTCGGAGCTGACGGCTACAGGGATATATACAGGGATTGTCCCGTATCGGACCCTCACGATCTGAACAACATGGTCCTGATGAACAAGGGGCTGACCGTCAACGCCGTGCCCAAATTCGAAAGCGCCGGAGCTTTTAACCGGGTGCTGATGAGGTTCCCGTTTCTTGACCAGGACGTCGCGGAATTCGCTCTCGGCGTCTCCTATGATCTGAAATACAGGGGAGGGCGGAACAAATTTCTCGTCAGGGAAAACTGCAGAAGTTTCGTCTCGGAGGAGTGCGCTCAGCTTGGAAAGCAGGACTTCAAGCCTCCCTTTGAAGGATGGATGAGAGGAGAACTCTGGCCCGTTTTAGAAAAGATCATTTCAAGAGAGGCGGTGGAAGAGCGGGGGATATTCGACTACGACAGGCTCTGGCCTCTTTATGAAAGGTTTAAAAATGATAAGTCCGCCCTGCCATGGGCGGATATAATGGCTCCGGTGACCCTCGAACTATGGCTGAGATTGCATGTTGACCCTGCTCCCGGCGATACCTCCCGGCCGGAAATAGACTTTTAACGGAATGTTTTAAAAGAATCTGGGGGTGAGAGCCTGTTTTTATTTGACTGTTAATTGGCGATTTGGTAAAATAACCAACACGATATGAATCTGGATAAGAGTAAAGGATGTGATATGAACGGCAAATTGAAAGCAAGGTATGACGCAAGGGCTAAGATCATAAAGGCGATGTCGCATCCGAGCCGGCTCTTCATGGTCGATGAGCTTTCAAATGGTGAGCGGTGCGTGAACGATCTGACGAAACTGATCGGCGACGATGTCTCCACAATATCGAAGCACCTTTCAATCCTCAAGGATGTCGGTATAGTCGCTGATGAAAAACGGGGCGCGCAGGTATTCTATTCGCTGCGGGTCCCCTGCGTTTTGAACTTTTTCTCATGCGTCGAATCGGTACTCAAGAGCAATGCAGCCGAACAGGCGTCGCTTGTCGAATGAACTGTTGATATCTGACCGATGATTGTCAGGGCTGACAGCGGAAATGGATGGACTGTTTTTATGGACTGGAAAAAAGAATGGAAGACGATGGTGATCGGCCTGGCAGTCTTTGCCGCCTGTTTTTACCTGCCGGTCGAGGCGATACGCGGCTGGGCAAGGTTGAATACCGCTTTCTGGGAATCCCTTCAACTCATCAGATGGTACGCGCGCGAGCATGTCATCCTGTGCCTTGTCCCCGCTTTTTTTATCGCCGGCGCGATAGCGGTATTTATCAGCCAGGCATCTGTGATGAAATATCTCGGGTACAGAGCGAACAAGGTTCTCGCTTATGGAGTAGCTTCAGTCTCTGGAACAATACTCGCTGTCTGTTCCTGCACCGTCCTTCCTCTCTTTGCCGGCATCTACCGCATGGGGGCGGGTCTCGGGCCTGCATGCGCTTTTTTGTACTCGGGCCCGGCGATTAATGTCCTGGCAATAGTACTGACGGCGCGGGTCCTCGGACTGGAACTCGGTATTGCCAGGGCTGTCGGAGCTGTCGTTTTTTCGATAGTCATCGGTCTGTCGATGCATTTTATATTCAGAGATGAGGAAAAGATGAAAGCCGAAGCGCGGGCTGGTAGCGGCGAACCTGAAGTCACCAGGCCATTGTGGCAGAACGCCCTGTTTTTCGCCGCGATGGTCGGAGTACTTGTCTTTGCAAACTGGGGCCGGCCAGCGGTCGATGAAGGATTCTGGAGCGCCGTTTATTCGGCAAAATGGGTCATCACCTCGATCTTCGGTCTGGCGCTCGCGCTGATGCTTGTTGTCTGGATAAGGTTGTCACTGGTCAAGGTCGCTCTGGCCGCCGCGGCTACGGCGATCCTGGCCATGATCTTCAAGGATCAGCCGATGATCGCTTTCGCTGTTGCCGTAGCGGGGCTTTCCTGGGCTGCTGCTTCAGACAGCGGAGAGGGAAACGAATGGTCAGGGCAGACATGGGGGTTCGCCCGTCAGATAATGCCTCTTCTTCTCGGTGGAGTCCTGATTGCCGGACTGCTTCTCGGGCGCCCGGGACATGAGGGCCTGATTCCGGCATCATGGGTCTCAGGAGCGGTAGGCGGCAATTCGCTCTTCTCGAACTTCTTTGCTTCGCTTGCCGGGGCGTTCATGTATTTCGCGACTCTTACCGAAGTACCGATCCTGCAGGGGTTGATCGGCAGCGGCATGGGCAAGGGGCCGGCGCTGGCGCTCCTTCTTGCCGGACCCGCTCTGAGCCTGCCTAACATGCTGGTGATCCGCAGCGTGATGGGGACGAAAAAAACCATTGTATTCGTATCGCTCGTTATCGTGATGGCGACTATAACCGGCATGATCTATGGAGCCGTTTTTGGCCAGGAGGTATGATGAAGAAGATAGAAATACTGGGCACTGGATGTCCGAAATGCAAAAAACTAGCTGAACACGCCGAGAGCGCCGCGCGGGAGCTTGGAATAGAATATGAGCTGATCAAGATAACCGATATCAACGAGATAATCAGTTATGGCGTGATGATGACTCCGGCGCTGGTCATTGACGGCGAAGTAAAATCGTTGGGAAAAGTCCTGCCTGTCGATGAGATCGCCGATCTTCTCGATCGTGGATAGAGGAAAATCACGGGATCAGGTGATTCGGGCGGGACAGGACTTCATGTAGTCTCCCGGAGATCATGGAGAAGACATTTTGGAAATCACCGGAGGTAAGGTCAGATGAGATCAAAAAGGATAGTCACCGCGGTGCTTCTTCTGTTTGTCGCAGTGAGTGTCGTTTATCTGGTAGCGAGAGAGACGGGGGTCACTTCAAAAGGCGGAGAGACTTTGTCTGGCAGGGAAGATCAGGGATCGGCCGGGCGGAATGAAACGTTGGATGAAGGTTCATCCGGCCTCGCCCCGGCACCGGCCACAGTCGTGGCATATTACTTTCATGGTAAGACGCGATGCAAGACCTGCCTTACGATAGAAGCATACGCAAAAGAAGCGATCGAGACGGGATTCGCAGACGAGCTGAAAAAAGGGACACTCGTTTGGCGGGTAGTCGATGTGGAAGATCCCGAGAATGAGCATTATGTAGAAGAGTTCGAGCTTTCCACCCGTTCAGTCGTGCTCGAACGGATTGGAGAGGGTAAAAGACAGGAATGGAAAAATCTTAACAGCGTCTGGGAACTCGTATACGAAGAGAAGGAAAGCTTCATCGATTACATTCAGGAAGAGACTGAAGAGTTTCTAGAGGCGGTGGAGAAGTGACAGAACTGTTTTTAGGGATAGCTTCAGCATTCTGGCTCGGGATCCTGACATCGATCAGCCCATGTCCCCTGGCGACCAATATAGCGGCTATTTCCTTCACAAGCCGCAATGTCGGATCACCCTCAAGGGTCCTGGCGTCGGGAGCTCTCTATACGGCGGGGCGTACCTTTGCCTATCTCGTTGTCGGAGTATTCCTTGTGACGAGCCTGCTTTCAGCGCCGTATATCTCGCACAACCTGCAGAAGTACATGAACATCTTTCTCGGCCCTCTCCTGATACTTACCGGGATGGTCCTGATCGAGTTGATCGAGATCAATATGGCGGGGCGTGGAGCGGGGGAGAGATTTCAGAAAAAGATCGAATCTCTCGGGATGTGGGGATCGTTCCTCCTTGGAGTGATATTCGCCCTTTCATTCTGCCCCGTCTCGGCGGCCCTTTTTTTTGGAAGCCTCATCCCCGTGGCGCTAAGGCTGAGGTCAGGAGTAGTCCTGCCTGTCATATATGGTATTGCCACCGGGCTGCCCGTCATGCTCTTCGCCATCCTCATCGCGCTCGGCGCCAAACGGGTCGGGCAGGCTTACGAAAGGATCGTTCTTATGGAGAAATGGGCCCGGAGAGGAACTGGCGCGATATTCATACTAGTCGGAATCTATTACACGCTTACGCATATCTTCGGTATCCAGTTGTAATCCAGGTGAAAAAATCAGCGGACAGTATAGAGTGTTGATGATATCATTGAACTCATGAAGCGTATGATACCGGTCTTTCTGTCACTGCTCCTTCTTAACGCGTCGGTCTCTGCCGCGCAGCTTCCGGCAAATAGCCCGGGGGGGAAGGATCAGGCGGAAAGATTGAAGGAGTTCGAATCGCTTGCCAGGCGTCTTGATACGGGAAAGAACTCCGAGACTGTCGAATATTGCCTGAAATTACTCAGAGACGATCCTGGATCGATCATTGCGTCCGATGCTCTGATAAAGGCGAGATCGCGCTTCGGAATACTCGATTCTGACCGCCTCCTGAAAGCTGTTTCAGCAGACAATGTCGATCCTGGTGAAGTACTTCATTTCAGATCCTTTATCAGAAGTGTCCTGCTGAAGCGCTCGCGCGATTTCGAGGGGGCTGCAGAAGGATTATCGGATGCTGGCTCCGGATATCTTGCCGCTGGCGACGGCCTTTCAGCGCTGATATGTTTTATTGAAGGAATAAAATCGCAGATAGGCGCAAGGAATTCTTCCGGCGCCGAATTATTGGTAAAGAAAGCCCGCGATTGCCTGTCCAGATTGCCATATCAGAAAAGGATCGATCTGGAGATACTCTCTCTCGAAGCGGAGATCGCAAATATCTCCGACGATCTATCCACCGCGGACAGCCTTTTTTCTTTCGTCCTTGAGAACCGGGAAAACCATCAATACAGGCAGATCAAGGCATATTGCCTCTCAGGCCGGGGACGGTTAAACGAAAAACGGCAGAAATTCCAGGAGGCATCAGGATATTACCTTGACGCGCTGAAGGAGTACGAAAGACTTGGCGCGATCGAGAACCAGGCGATAATCCTGAACAACATGGGCCAGGTCATGGGGAAGCTTGGAGACAACGCAAGATCTTCGGGATACCTAAAAGAGGCTGAAGAGAAAGCGGAATCGATCGGCTCGATGTGGCTTCTCGGGTTCATTGACTACGGCCTCGGAGCGATCGCCGAGACGCAGGGAAACAAGGGAAAGGCAAGGGAATATTTCAGGCGTTCTCTCGACAATCACCTGGGCAGCGGCAACACCTGGGGTGAACTTGGCGCGAGGTTGAGACTGGCCTATATCCAGGTCCTCGACGGGGAGTACAGCGAAGCAATACGGCATTACGAACACGCTGTCAGTGAATATGAAAAGATGAAAAGCCTGTACGGGTTGAACTGGGCGCTCGCTGGGATGGCTCTCGCGAAACACAGGTTCGGTGATCTCGCCGGGGCGGAAGAATACTATCGGCGGGCGTACGAATTAAAGGTGAAGCTTGGAGACCTTAAAGGGGCGGCGTGGTGTCTCAATTCGACAGGAATGGTCTGCGACCTCGGTGGAAGATACAGGGAAGCGCTGACCAACGAATTCGAGGCGATGAAGATCTACAGGGAAATCGGCGATCTGAGCGGCGAGGGGGAAGCACACTTCAGTATCGGTTCGGCTTACTACTACCTTGGCAATTACCAGGCCTCGATCGAACATTATGAAAAAGCGAAAGAGATCGCCGCAAGCGGCAATAATATCGATCTTCTTAAAAGAGTGGCCAGCGGGATGGGATCGATCTACATGGTCTCGGGAAGATTCGATCTGGCTGAAAAGTATTACCTGGAATACCTCGAAACTGCCATAAAGACAGATGAAGCGGGTGATCTCATATGGGCGAACAACAATCTCGCTTCCCACTACATCGCCGCCGGAGACATTTTCGAGGCGAAAAAATATATCCAGGAAAACAGAAAGCTGATATCCGCCGAAAACAGGGACAGTCTCTACGGGATCAGGGCGCTGTACCTTGAAGGCATGGCCTGTGCCGACAGAGATTCATCGATCTTTTATCTCGACCAGTCCGTGTCGATGGCAAGAGTGAAAGGACTCGAGGAGTTGAGATGGAAGTGCCTGAGCGAACTGGGTGACAGGTACCGCGAGAAAAAGGATTTCGCCATGGCGAGAGAATGCTTCGAAGAAGCTGTCAGGACAGTCGAGTCCCTGAGGTTCATGACAGGTTCCGGACAGTTCCAGAGGCATATGCTGAGATCGGCGATCACGCCGTATGAAAGGATCGTCGCCCTGCTTCTCGATAGTGAAGATGACGGGAATGGAACATTAGAAGCATTCGGATACATGGAACGATCAAGGGCGTGGGTCCTTGCCGCTCGCCTGAGAAAGGCGAGGACGGAGAATTCGTTTGATGACGGCAAGGGCGCCGACGAGGAAGAACTCGAACTGGTATCAAGACTGTCCTTTCTGCAGAAAAGACTCCAGGAAGGCGGATTGAAGGATGATGAGAGAAAAAAGATGAATTCGGGGATCGAACGCATAGAAGAGGATTTCAGGAAGCTTCAGTTGAGAAAAGCGGGTGGCAGCGATTGGCGGATATCGGAGGTCTGTCCGGAGTTTGAAGAGCCCGAAGAACTCCTCTCGGCTCTTTATCCAGGCGAACTGCTGCTTTCATATTTTCTGGGGATCGAAAGATCATATCTTGTTTCTATCTCCGGTGGCATGGTGAAATACTATACCCTGCCTGGAAGGTCTGAGATTGAAAAAAAAGCGGGATATTTTCTAAGTCTTTTCAAAACCGGTGGTGACCGGCGGAGCGCCGGCGGAGAAGGAAATATCCCCGCTCATCTTGTCGAAAGAGCGCAAAGGCAGATATACGATCTTCTCCTCAGGCCAGCCGAGGGTGATATCAGGGCAGGGGACAGGCTTGTCATTATTCCCGATGGCCTTCTGGGACGGGTGTCGTTTTCTATGCTGAGAAGTGCGAGTGGGTACCTCGGGGACAGTCACCAGATATTCTACACGCCTTCTCTCAGGACTCTTTTTTACCTGAGGAATCGCCCCGGTGAGATGGCCGGTGACGTGGAGCGACTCCACGAAATGATCTCTTTCGGATACCGGGGACAGAGTGAGCAGTTTGATTCGAAGAGGGTATACCCGTTCACCGACATTCCGGTCCAGAACCTTCCAAATGCTGAACGAGAGGCGGTGAGGGTCGCCTCATTTTTCAATAAGTCTCTCGTGATCACTGGAAAGGATGCGAGCGAGAGGAGATTCAAGAATGCGCCGATCGGCATGATCTCATTTCTTCATTGCGCCGCGCACAGCCATGTCGACGATGATAATCCGCGAAGATCGTTCATCGTACTCGAACCCGATTCTCCAGGCCCGGACAGCCTCGCCTCGGTACATGAGGACGGGCTGCTGCAGTGGAGGGAGATAGCTTCCCTTGATCTCGTAGGAACCTTTGTATCCCTGTCGGCGTGCAGCTCGGCAGGCGGTGAGATCTCTTACGGCGAGGGAATACTCGGGCTTGCCCAGGCGTTTATTCATGCCGGCAGCCGGTGCGTCCTGGCTTCGCTGACCGACGTCCCCGACAGTTTTGCGGAAAAATTCATGGTCTCCTTTTATGAAAGAGTGACCGGAGGGAGTTCCCCCTCGGAGGCGCTCAGACAGCTCGGGCCTGAAGCGAGGGGTTGGGATGAAGTGGAAGGGAATCCGGGCCTGTGGGCTTCCTTTATCCTTACCGGCGACGGTGTGGCGGAAAACAGTTTTTCGAAGTAGAAAATATATTATGATTTTTATGTCATTTTATCTGCCGGAGAGTCTAACGATTGAGAGCACGACTTGAGAATATCACCGATGAGGATCTGGCAAGGCTGATAGCCGCGGATCGTCCGGAAAAAGCTTGCGAGGAACTTTTCGGCAGGTATAACAAAAAGATATACATGTGGTGTTTCTCGTATACCCATGACGCCGAGGAGGCTCTGGACTGCGCGCAGGAGATCCTCATGAGGGTCTTCGCGAAGATAGATTCTTTCTCTTTCAGGTCGAGTCTTTCCACTTGGATATACAGGATAACGAGGAATTACTGCCTCGGGGAGATAGCGAGCAACAGGAGAAAATGGTACAACAGGATGCTTGTACTGGATGAACTGACCGATTTCGTCCAGGGTGGCGACGAACCTGGAAAGAGATTGGAGATATCGGACGATATCGAATGGTTTGTCGAAAAAGCCGAGGGCGTGATCTCCGACGACGAGATGGAGGCATTTATCCTGCATTATTATGAAGGGATGAGGATAAGAGAGATATCGTCGATCATGCGGCGCGAGAACCTGACGGGAGCGAGGACTCTTATCCAGAACGCAAGGCGCAAATTCAGGAAGCTCATAAGCAAGGGGTAGAAGATTTGATAAAGAGAAACGGCGATGGCCATCCTGACATTGAGATGCTTGCCCTGTACAGATCGGGAGATCTCGGCAAGGCAGAAGCGTCAAAGATGGAGGGTCATATCAGGTCCTGTCCTCTCTGCAGGCACGAGTTGATGATGATCGATCGGTTTGAGTCTATCGACGGCGATACGGAGCTGGAGAGAGCATCGGGCTGGAAAGAAGCGAGATCCGGACTGGAGAGATTCTTTTCTGAAGATATCATCAAACGCTCATCCACCGTAACGAGTCGCCCGGGCAAAAAGACCGGCGGGTTATTTCAACTAAGGTGGCTGGCGTCGGCAGCGGCGGTAGTTTTGATCATCATAGCGTCGATCGTCGGCCGGGGTCCGGGGGATGTCGAGAATGGACCGACGAACGATCCGGTCCGCGGCGACGGAGCGGAAAAAATCAAGATCAGGTTGATCGAGCCTGCGGGGGATCTGGGTGAAGCGCCCGGGATCTTCAGATGGAAGACTGATGAAGAATTTGATTTCTTTTCTCTGGAGATATTCGACGCCGATCTCGCCGGGATATTCAGCCGTGAGAATATAAAAGGCATGGTCCTGACCCTTCCCGATTCGACAACCGGTGTATTTAAAAAAGGGGAAACATATATCTGGAGCGTCAAAGGTCACAAAGGCGTCACGTTATCGATCTCTGGCGATCAATGGTTCAGGATATCGGGTGGCGACGGGGAAAAGAGACCCGCGGAAGGAGATTAGGCTTCTTCAACATGCCTTTCCAACCGCTCGGACGCCTCTGTCCGGCTGATACCGGTGAAAATTTTTCCCAGTAGAAGGAAATCGATTCCTTTCCCCCGCGCAGTCTCATTATCTCCTTAATTCTTCCATTTCCAGTCCTGTTTCAATCAAAAGCCTGTTCTTCCGGAGGTTAGACAGGGCTATTCCCCGCTTCGGCTTCACGATCGGTCCGTGGCATATCTCTTGCCGTTCGGGGGTCTGTAGGATTGTCTCATCGAAGAGGCAGATCGATTGAACAAACGATAAAAAGTGTAAAAAACGGATTTGATTTAAACGGGAGCGTGAAGATCGTGAGCAAGGCAAGAAGAGAAGCAGATCGATTGCTGAAGACCGTCGTAATCTGCGCGGCGCTGATAATGATATTCAATACTGGAGCGGGTTCGTGCCCCTATCCGCAGCTTCAGATCCTGTTGCCGGGCGAGTCGCCCGCGCCGGGAACCGACCAGGGCAAGACTGGCACGCCGGTCTTACAGATAACCGGCGTACCTTTCGAGGTGATCGTCAGGGCGTGTGATGGTGAATGGAACACCGTCGCCGGTGTCAATCACGTTATAAGGATCACTTCGACCGATCCGAACGCCGTACTTCCTCCCTCCAGGCCGCTGATCTCCGGAGAACTGAGGGCGCTTGTCACTCTCAATTCATCCGGGATCTTCACCTTTACGGCAGAGGATCTTACCGACCGTGAACATTTTTCCGCGACATCCTCTCCCGTCGAAGCAGCCAGCGGAACTGGCGACGCTGCAGCGCTTGAGATCTCGCAGATATACGCGGACCAGTACGCAGGCGCGCCGTTCGATCTCGAGATTCGCGCCGTTGACGCGGGAGGCAATACCGACACAGGTTTTTCCTCAGTCATAGAACTTTCAGAATTGACGAGTATCGGCAATGGACGGATGAGCCCCGACACGATCGAGCTTCAGGGAGGCTTCTGGTCGGGAGCGGTCACTCTCTTTCTGGCTGATGAAAACAGTTCCGAATGCGCGGGCGGCAGCGTAAAGATATCGGCTGTCGCGATCGTGGACCGGACTATCAATGGGACAAGCGGTTGTTTCAGCGTACACCCAGGTGAAATGGCAAGAGTACAGCTTCTCGTGCCGGGGCAGGCACAGGCTCCATCGACGCTGGCCGGCCTGAGCGGATCTCCGGCCACGCAGACAGCCGGGTATGGGTTCAGGGTCTACGGGTACGCGACCGACGAGTTCTGGAACCAGGTGGAGAGTTCGGACGAGATCATGGTCACCTCCACCGATCCGGGCGTCCCGGTCCCGTTCACTGGATCTTTCGCCGGCGGAGCCATAGAATTCAATATGACCTTCATGACTGCGGGAAACCGGACTCTTACGGTCAGCGACCTGACTGATTGCGATATCATCGGGATGACGACAGAGGTTGTACCGGTCATCTCAAACGAGCCGACTTTCGTCATCGAGCCGGTTACCGGGCCGGTCACAGCCGGCATTCCGGTCATGGCGGGGGTCAATGTCATAGATAATGAAGGAAATCCCCTTACAGATTACAACGGTTACGCGATGCTCGCCGCCAATACAGGGCCGGGCAGCATCTCTCCGGAGACGATCAAGTTCACAAGCGGCGCCTGGCGCGGAGAAGTCACCTTCTTCGGCGCCGGCGAGGATATCCTCTTTTCCTGCATAGATTATTCGATTCCGCCAAATATCGGGACGAGTAGTACGATAGAGGTCTTTCCCGGTGAGTATGTGGCTCTCCAGGTCGTCATGCCGGGGCAGACTCCCCAGGGGGGAATGGATCCCGGTCTCTACGGAATGCCCGATTGGCAGGATGCCGGGGGGAGTTTTGATATAATGATCGTCGCGATAGACAGATGGTCAAACCGCGTTCCCGATGTAAACGATCGAGTAAGAGTCATATCGAGCGATGCCTATGCCGAAATCGCTCCCGAAACGCAGCTTTCCAATGGTACTGCTCTTCTCAGCGCGACATTCTATGCAGCCGGAGAGCACAATATATTTGCCAATGATATCGATATTGAGGAGACGACGGTATTCAAATCGGATGATTTCACCATCCTTCCAGGACCATTCTCAAAGATCATTATGATCGCTCCAGGCGAAGAGCTTGTTCCAGGGTCCGAAAGAGGAAAAGCGGGAACGCCGACCGATCAGACGATAAACCACACATTTACCGTGAAGATACTGGCCACCGACCAGTGGTGGAATCCGGTCGGAGAGGCCAATGATGACATAGAATTTGTCTCGACCGATCAGCTCGGTGAGATCATCAGCGGGGGATTCCTTGTCGATGGCGTTCTGGAGGTCTCGGTCAATCTGTCCACTGGCGGGTATCAGCTTATCACTGCTTCGAACATATCTGATCCCTCGATGGAGGAGGCTGTCTCGCAGGTCAGGATGATCAACAGCGGATTCCATTACGAGGTCGAGATCGATCGCGACCAGGTGGTCGCCGGAGAATCATTCACCCTTTCAGTCAAAGTGACAAACGACGCAGGGGCGGTAATGCAGGAGGTCAACTCCTTCGCCAGGGTTGAAGTGCTCAACGCGGAAAACGGCAATCCGGGAGGAGGCGTGCTTCTCAGTCCCAGTTTCCAGCTGTTGCAGGGTATCAGGTCTATCCGCCAGACATACACAAAAGCGGAACCGATCATCCTAGTCATCCGCGATGACGAGGGGAGCGCTCCAGGGATGACCGGGGTCGTAGCCGTCGCGCCTGCTCCGCCGGACAGGATGGCTGTTGAAAGCGATCTGCCGTGGATCGGCGGCAGAAAAAGCATGATCGTAAGAGCCAGCGTGCTTGACGAGTTCGGAAACGGTATTCCGGATCAACCGGTCGAATTCGAACTTGCCGGAGGCGCGGGATCGATCATGCCGATCGACGAATTCACAGATGGAGCAGGAATAGCAAGAGCAGAATTTTTCAGCCCGTACGAAGCCGAGATAGGGATGGTAAGGGTCAAGTCGAACGAACTTGCCGCCTCTTTGCAGATAGAAACTGCGCTGGTCGATCCTTCGTCGCCGGGAGGATCGGTAACGAACTATCCGAACCCGTTCCATCCCGACGAAGGCAATACGACGATCGCCTATAACCTTTCCGACGACGCTTCAGTCACGATGAAACTTTTCACTCTCAGCGGCAAGCTTGTCTTCAGAAAGAGCATCGCCCAGGGGGACGCCGGCGGCCTTGCCGGCTTGAACGAGATCGAATGGGACGGGAAAAACGGAAACGGCGCGATGGTGGCAAGCGGAGGATACCTTCTTGTCATAGAGGCTGTCCGTTCGGGAGAGACTATTCATTCAATGCGCAGAAGAGTTGGAGTCATAAGATGAAAGATCGGGAGGATCCGATGTTGTACCGTAAGAAAAAAACAATCAGATCGCTTGTCCCCGTCCTGGCGGCCCTGGCCGTCTTACTGGACCCCGCCGGACTCAAAGCCGGCTGGGCAGATGACCAGAACGGGGGAATGACCGGCGACTGGCTTGCCAGTTACCGTACCGCGAGAAGCCTCGGCTTCGGTGGCGCCTTTACGGCGATAGCCGACGAGCCTATCGGCATGGTCTGGAATCCCGCGGGGATGACCCGGCTGCAGATGAACGAAGTCTTCCTTGAAACTGCGGTCCTTTTCGAGGGGACATCAATAAACAGTTTCAGCTTCGTCATTCCCGGAAGAAAATTTCCGACACTGGGCCTGAGCGTCCTGACGCTCAGTTCGGGTTCGTTCGAAAGGACGAACGAATTCAACGAATCTATCGGGACATTCGGAGAGAGCGATATCGCTTTTATCCTCTCCGCTTCCCACGATCTTTTTTCCTTCCTCTCGGTCGGATCGAATATCAAGATCATCCGGCAGTCAATAGAGGATTACAGGGACACCGGGTTCGGCCTGGACCTGGGTCTTTTGTGCAGGGTGTCGCCGAAAGTCACGGCGGGCGCTTCCCTTTTAAATATTGGAGGTCCCTCGATCACGCTCAGAGACACGGACGAGAGTTACCCGGTCGGATTCAGGGGAGGCTTAGCCGTTCAGACATATTCGGGAAGGGCCCTTGTCACGGCCGAAATCGTACGTCTCGGGGCTGAAGAGACGCGTTTTCAGACGGGAGTGGAATACTGGCTGACGGAGAAGATGGCGATGAGGTTCGGCCTTAACGCTTTTTCACCCGCGGGAGGATTCAGTTTCAGGATGCCGCACGACCTGAAGGTCGATTACGGGATGGAGAATCATGAACTTGGCGTCACGCACAGGTTCAGCATCGGATACAGGTTTGGAGGATTCTACGCCAGGTCAAAAGCGGTCCCGGAAGTGTTTTCACCCCTTGGCAGCCGTTCAGTCACCAAGTTCGACCTCAGTTCCAGAACGAGGAATGAAGTGGCCGGATGGGTCCTTACGATCTCTGACAGGAACGAGGCGATCGTCCGCACTTTCGGAGGAAAGGGATCGATTCCATCGCACCTGATGTGGGATGGCAAGAGCAACACGGGAGATCCCCTGCCTGACGGAGCCTATAGATATCTTCTTAAAGTTACAGACACTGACGGAACGGAAGTGACAGGTAGGACCGGGATTGTCGAGATAGACACGAGTATTCCTGATCTTAACGTACCGGTAGTAGTGGGAAAAAAGTAAAAGGAAAGTGAGATGCCACAAAATAACCAGGACAGAGCGATAGCCGTAACGACTTTGACGATCGCGGTCGTAATACTGATGATATCCTCGATGCTGTCAGCGGCTGTTCCCGGGGCAGGAAAGCAGCGTACGGATATTCTGGGACCGCTGACCCTGTCGCAGCTGGGCAGAGAACTGGAAGGGGCAAGATCCGGTTCATTCCAGACGAAGTTGTTTGTTTCCCGGGAGATCGTAAGTTCGCTTGAGATGATCAAGAGAGCGGGACTTCCCGCCGATATACTCGCCGAAGTCTTTTTCCTCGAGGGGCAGGCAAGGGCGATGGCGGGGGAATACGAAACGGCAGCCGACCGGTTCGGCGAGGCGCTGAAGAGATCAAAGGGAGACGATTTCGCCGATGATGCTTTTTTCGCCAGGATAAGGAATCTCGAAGCGGCTGGGCTTGGCGATGAGGCGGAAAAAGAATGGAAAGAGTGGAGCAGGGCTTTTCCTTCCAGCCCTCTTTCGCCGTATGCCCGTCTGGCTGGGATCTGGAATGATATCCGGGCCGGCCGTATTGATGAAGCCGCGGGGAAAGCCTTTATCCTGGGGAGCGATATTCCATGGATGAAAAACGATCGAGGGCTGAATCTTGCTGTCGCTACCATCGAATACCTCGGCGAAGATGACGATGCCTGTATCCTTTCACTGGAGAGGGCGGGAGAGAGTGCTCCTGCTCTTATACTAAAGGGCCTGGCATTCGAGAGGAAAGGGGATCTTTTCAAAGCGGCTGGAGCCTACCAGCATCTGGCCGACCGGTATCCCGATTCGAATCTTCAGGGTTTCGCCCTTTTCGCCAAGGCGAGGATATTTTCCAGCAAAGACGATTATCGAAAGGCTGCCGCCCGTCTCAACCAGACTGGCGCCGGCCTTACCCGCGGCGACCTCTCCGTCCGCCTCCGATATCTTGAAGCGCTGAGCCTCTTTCTCTCCGGCGACGAAGGCGCGGGGTATGGGGTCATGCGCGAAATCGCCGAGGGGAATTCTGATGAAGCGGCCAGGGCACGATTCGCGATGGGAGAGATGAGATGGCACCAGGGAAGGTACGAGGATTCGATCACGGAGTTCAACAGGCTTCTTGAAAAGTTCTTCGATCATAGGCTGGCCGGGGCTTCATTGTACAGGATAGCCCGTTGTCTTGACGCTCTCGGACGGAATGTCGAAGCCAACAGTACATATCAGGCGGTCGCTTCGGGGTATCCATATTCACCGGAAGCTCCAGCCGCCGTATATCTTGCCGGAGTGGGACTGCTCGAACAGGGCCTGCCGTCCGCGGCGGCGCCATATTTTCAGCTTGTGCTGGACAGATACTGGGGAGAGCCGGATGGGTCCACATACCGGTTCAGGTCTTTGGAGCACCAGGAATTAGCCGAAGCTGCCCTCTGCCTCCTGGAGTACTCATACCACCAGACCGGAGACATGGGACTTCTAGCTGGCGCACCCCATCTGGTGCTCCATAAGATGCCATCGAGCAGATCCCGGTGGAGAGCGTACGCCCTTCTTCTTGACGCCGATGCTCTAGCCGCCGAATCGCGCTTTACCCAGGCGCAGGCGACACTGGAAAAACTGTTCGAGGAATTTCCGGACCACCCTGCCGGCGTAAAGGCGAACAAGCTGCTCGCCTGGACTTACGCGAAGCAGGGAAGGGAAGATCTGGCAATAGAGACGGAAGAGAGGATGCTCGCGCGTTATTCGGCGCAGGATGATCAGGAGAATATCAGCGCTGCTTCCCTGACGATAGCCCATTCATTTTTCAACAGGAAAGAATATGAAGAGGCGGTGCTCCGATACAATGATTTCTACAGGAGATTTCCCGAGCATGACGATCATATCTTTGCTCTTTACCAGTCAGGGCTCTGTTACCTGAGGCTCGGCAGGCCGGGGAACGCGGCCGCGTGCTGGGAAGGGGTCGTCGCCGCCAGTCCAGGTTCCCCCACCGCCCTCGAGGCATGGAAAAGAGCGGGAGACCTGTATTTCCACACGGGACATTACGAAGAGGCAAGAAGATGCTTCAGGGGGCTGATCGACAATACTTCCGATCGGGACAGAACAGCCGGCGCTATGGTGAAGCTGGCCAGTTGCGATTATAACGAAGGCAGGGACGAGGAAGCGCTGGAGCAGTTCAAGCAGGTCGCCAGCCTCTACCCGGATACTCCCGCCTCGGTGGAAGCGAGATCCGGAATCACCCAGGCTCTGTATCGCATCGGTCTTGAGGACAGCAGCGACGCGAGGCTGGCGGAACTGGTCGATGATTTCAGCGATTCGCCACTGGCTCCCGACGCGCAGTTCGAGATCGGGATGAGGGCTTATGACCGTGGAGATTATATCTCGGCGGGCGGGGAATTCCGCAAAGCGATCCAAAGATTCCCGACCTATTCAGCCGCCGACCGGGCGTGGTTCTTCATGGCTGATTCGTACAGCCGGGCTGATTCGATATCGCTGGCAAGGTTGGCGTGGGAAGAGTTCCTTGCTTATTTCGAGAAGAGCGAGTTTGAACCAGCCGCTACCTTCAGGCTGGGGATGATCCGGTTCAATGAAGGGGAATACACCGTCGCGGCGGAAGATTTCAACGCTGTCCTTGAAATGGATGCCGATGAAGAGACGAAGCTGGCATCGATCTACAACCTCGGGATGTGCTACCGGATCCTCGGTGATTACGACGCCGCGATCGCAATGCTTGACCGGTACAGGACTAATGGCGTGGCTGTAGCGGGCGATAACGGGCCTGACCGGACGCGGGAGATGGAAGTTTCCAAACTTCTCGGCGAGATATATGAAGAGCAGAAGATGTTCGAGAAGGCTGCCAGGGAATTCGCCAGGATACTGCCGGCGGCGGAAGAGGTTCCATCGCTTCAGATCGAGCTGAATTACCATATCGGATATTGCCGTGAGAGGATGGGAGATCCCGAAAAGGCTCTCGCGGCGTACATCAAAGCTGTTGATTCGGAGGACAAGACTGATCCGTTCAGGATCTCCGCCGTGATCCGTTCAGCCGCGCTTCACGAGAAAAAGATGAACTTTAAAAACGCGTTGATCGCGTACAGGGATATCATCCGGCACACCGACGATCCCGATCTTATCGGGGCGGCGAGGGAAAGGGTCGCTCAGATAGAAGAAGCCCTTAAGTAAAAGGCCGCAGCAGACCGGGTCGGCTGGTCCGGACGCCGCGCCGCGGCTGATATCACCGACGCGCGATCGGAAAAGAAACGAACGATTCAAAAAGGAGATGAAAGATGTTTTCGGAGTTCAACTGGATGGATGCTCTCGCCGACAGTCCGATCTTCCTCGTCCTGCTCGTATGCAGCGTCATAACTTTTGGCGTGGCTGTCGAGAGGCTGTACTACTTTTTCAAGCGCAGGGGAAGACCCGAGGAAACGATGGCATTATCGATAAAAAAGATTAAGAACAGGGACCTGAAGGAAGCGTACAGAGCATGCGAATCGTCTCCCCATCCGATGGGAGCGGTCGCCCTTCAGATCTTTGAAGGGAAGGATATCAACAGCGAACCTGTCGAGGAAAGGCTCCAGATAAGCCTCAGCGAGCAGAAGATGCTTTTCGAGAAAAACCTCGGAGTCCTCGGAACGATGGCGGCCGTAGCACCCCTGATCGGTCTACTGGGAACGATATGGGGAATAATGAGAGCGTTTTCCAATATGGCAGCCGCCGGGTCCGCGGCGCCGTCGGTGGTCGCCGCCGGCGTGGCCGAAGCTCTTCTTACGACGGCGGGAGGAATAGTCATAGCGGTACCGGCGATCATGCTTTACAACCACTTCTCGCGGCGGGCCAATGTGATCCTGACCGTTGCCGAGAACAACGCCCGCAGCCTCAGAGCGCTGATAATGGAGACAGGGAGTTAAGATGCTTCTGTTAGATGAAGACGGCAAAAATGGATATGGCATACACAGCGCGAACATGACGCCGCTGATAGACGTGTCGCTCGTGCTTGTTGTCATGTTGATGCTGCTCACACCGCTCGCTTTTGAATCGAGCATATTTATCCGGGGATCGGAACAGCAGAAAGATCAGCCTGTCGGGGAAAAGACGGTACTGACTCTTTCGATCGTATCGGAGGACAGCGTCAGGGTAGATGACCGTATGGTCAACAGAGAGAGCCTCGCGGCAGCGCTGCTCCCGCTGGCTGGGAGTGATGGCGGCAGACAGGCGGTCATCTCATGCGACGGTTCAGTGTCGCACGGGGCGTTCGTAGATGTCGTCGATCAGGTAAAGGTCTGCGGGATCACCGATATCGCTGTGACAGGGAGATAAGATGAAGGGAAGATTAATGAAAGCAACACCGGGGATCATGGGAGTAAATGTCACTCCGATCATAGATGTGGCCCTGGTGCTGGTGATAATACTTCTGATAACGGCTCCGGTCCTTTCAATATCTGATATAGGAGTCAACCTGCCTAAGACACAGACGAGGGGAGTGGAGGATGAGTCGAGATTGAGCATCACCCTCGGGCTGACCGGCGAGCTTTCGCTGGAAAAGAATATAGTATCAAGGGAAGGGCTTGCCGCCGAATTGAAAGAACTGCTTTCCATGCCCGGCCGGGAATCTACCCTGGTCGTAATCAGGGCGGATGAGGATGTTCCGTACAGGATGGTCAGGGAGATCCTGAAAGAAGCACGTAACGCCGGAGCGAGGAGGCTCGCGATCGCCACATCACAGGGAGAGAGGGGAGTCGAATGGACACCTACGCTCTAAAATTCGAGATCGCTTCGATACGGTCGAGGACGAATCGGTTCATCCTGGCGAGCGCTCTTCTTCATATCGTGGCCGGAGTGGTATGCCAGTCTTACGACTGGTACCGGCCTGAACTGCCCGAACCGGAAAAGGTCATAGAGATATCATGGATCGAGAAAGTCCCGGCCGACCAGGGAATAGCTATAGTCAATACGACCCCTGCCCGGGTCGCCACAAGGAAAAATCCCAAGAAAAAGGACAGTCCGGTCGAGGTCCCCGGCGCCGCCGAGACGGGGGAGAGACTGAACAGACATTTTACCAGCCTCGAGAGCAGGATAGGCAGAAAGGCCCTGGCGGCGTCTATTGCCACGCCTGTTCATATCAAGCGCCCGAAGGCGGCCTCATCGAGCCTTGCCAGGCAGGCGGGCAGGCAGCAGTTACCGCTGGAAACGGGGAGAAGCGAGCCTGTCGATCTCGAACACGCTCCCGGCAGAAAAGAGATCCATGCGATGCCGGTCGTCGAGCCGGTAAAAAAAGCAGGTTATAAAACAAATGACGAGGACCCGAAATCAGTTTCCGTGGGGGGGATCAAGCTCAGCGGCCCCGTTGCCGACAGGGATCTGCTTCAGTACGATTTGCCCGCGTACCCCGAGTGGGCGAAGAAGAGCGGTATAGAATCTTCGGTGATGCTTCATTTTGTCGTGCTGCCTGACGGAAGGATCAAGGAAAATATACTGATCGACAGGTCGTCAGGTTTCGAGGAATTCGATTCAGGAGCGAAGAACGCTCTGTCCGGGTGGAGGTTTGAATCTCTGCCCCGGGGCGCGGTCAGTGAACAGTGGGGGAAAATAGTCTTTGATTACAGGCTCGGAGGATCGAGCGGCGATTAATGGAAGCAGAGAGTCAAGTAAGGAGTAAAGGATAATGAAACGACATGATTCACATCTTTTTCGACCAGTTGTGATAGTAGCACTGCTTACGATATCAGTGGCCGCGATGTCCAGTGGTAAAGCGGTGGCGATTGCTCCACCGGCATCTGTCGCCGCTGTTGTTCCGGACAGTACTGTATCCCCGGGTATCGGTGGTTCCGGGATCTCCCTTACCGGTGGGGTCGACGGGAGTGTCCTTCGAAATCTTACGATAGAGGGTGAGGACAGGATCAACCTCGATTTCGACCGTCCAGCGCTAGATCTGGACCTGGCAGCGAGAAGAGCGCCGGGGCTGGGTTGGAAAGAAAGCTGGGAGTCGGTCGATATCGCGTCGAGTATGATTTTCCTCTCGGCGCTGGAAAGAGACAGGTACACGGGCAGACCGTGGTCGCATCTTTTCGCGACAGGGAAAGTCGCTTCGTTCAGGCCCGGGATCGGCAAGGTCGAAAAGTGGAATCTGACGATCGCCGATTCAAGGGGCCGTGTCATTAAGACCTATTCTGGAAAGGGAAGGCCTCCTGAGGAGATATGCTGGGACGGTAGTACGGAAGAAGGGATCGAGGCAGTCCCCGGGCTGACCTATTCATTCGTCGTTGAGACCTGGGATAGGGCAGGTAATCCGAGGAGCTACATAGGGGATAGCTTCCGGCTGCCGCCGTTCTACCTCGTCAACGATAAAAGAAACGTCCTCGTGATCTCAGGAAGCGAGATCCGGAACACTGCTGCCAATTCCGCGCGGACTGCCGGGGGCGTACCCGAGCTGCTGCTAGAAGCGGCTTCCTGGCTCAACCAGATCGAGCGGCCCGGGCACCGGGTAATAATCGAGACGAAGGCGCGGACAATAGCCGAGGCGAGGGATCTGGCCGATCATCTCAGCGCAGTCCTGGGAGATCTTGTCGCCGGCGATCCAGCGAGGATAAGCAGCGACAGCAGGGTGCTCGAAGACGCGCCGGACGAAGGGATAGTCTCGATAATAGTAAAGTATTGAAAATCCGTCCGGATGATTATAGAAATAAGGCAGAAACGACTTTATGGATCGGTTGAGAGATACGCGGATAGAGGGAGAGGACGCCGCCGTTGTACAGGCCTGTAGCATATCCCGCCGGGAAAGGCGAATGGAGACCGGAAGATCCCGCTATCGCTCATATAGATATGGACGCTTTTTTCGCGTCGATCGAGATCCTCGATTTCCCCGGACTTGCCGATAGATCTGTCATAGTCGGCGGTAGCAGCGACCGGGGCGTCGTGGCCGCGGCGAGTTACAAAGCGAGAGAGTACGGCATCCATTCAGCGATGCCGATATTTCAGGCAAAAAGACTCTGCCCCGACCTCGTCATCCAGCCAGGCAGGATGAACCGCTACGTTGAAATATCCCGAAAGATAATCAGGCTTCTCGGCCGTTACTCCCCGCTGGTGGAACAGGTATCGATCGACGAAGCGTTCATCGACCTGTCCGGGACGATGAGGCTCTTTGGAAGGTATGAGGATATAGTCGTCGCTATAAGGCGGGAGATAAAAGAGGAGACAGGACTGACCTGTTCGGCGGGGCTTTCGACGGGCAAACTCGTCGCGAAGATAGCATCGGATATCGACAAGCCTGACGGTATGGCGGTGATCCCTCCTGGAATGGTCGACGGATTCCTATGCGGCCTGCCGATCGGGAAGGTGCCGGGTGTCGGGGAAAAAAGCGCAGAACAGCTGAGAAAGAAGGGGATAAGATATCTTGGCGACATAAGGAAACTGCCACCAGCGCGTGTTTCGGAACTTTTCGGAAAACAGGGATCGAGGCTCCTCGAGATCGCCCTGGGAGATCACAATCCTCCCGTGATACCGTATTCAAGGCCCAAATCGATAAGCAACGAATTGACTTTTGCCGAAGATACCGCCGACAAGGCAATCCTCGAAAGGTATCTGCTTTCCCTCTCGGAAAAAGTCGCCGGAAGGTTGAGAAACCAGAATCTTGCCGGCAGGACGATAACGCTGAAACTCAAGGATTTCGATCACTCGATGATAACGCGCAGCATAACGCTCGATAACCCGACGCACCAGGGCAGGAAGATCTATGCCGAAGCGGGAAAACTTCTCGCAGCGTCGATCGGAAACAGAAGAAAAAGATTGATAGGGGTCGGAGTCTCCAATCTCGAACCGGAGGAAAAGGCCGGCCAGTACGATCTTTTCGACGAAAGACCTGCCGAAGAGGAAAGGTGGGACAGGGTGGACCAGGCGGTAGACGATATCGCGCACAGATTCGGCCATGGCGCCATCAGGCGGGGGAGGCTGCGCAAGGAGTCCTGATCATCCGGGCGGGCGGGAGCGATCTGTCCGGGGAAACCCCCTGATATCGTTTATTTCGGTGGATATCTGCCGAGCATCTTTTTTACCGATGCTTTTATGTCCTCAGCGGCGTCCTCTCTTCCATGGAGCACACTTTTGGCCCATCCTCTCCAGACAAGCTGTTTCGTGCGGGCATCTATGATATCGAGTATCAATGTTCCCTCGCGGTATTTGCGGACACTGATATCGCGTCCGTGGAACCGCCCCCACCTTCCATACCTGTAATGGTAGTGAGTCACATCGACCCTGTTTTTCGCGCCGGTGTAGAAAGCGATCAGAAAATCGGGTTTTTCGTTGACAGCCTTGAAATATCCGAGGGCATCCATCTCGTTTTCGACCGCCGTTATGACGTGTTTTCTGATCAGCGGGTCTTTCATCATCTGGCTGTCCGTCTTTTTTACATGCTCGATCCACTGATACGTCCTGAGCGCCGCGAAATCAGCGTCGGGATCGAAATCGGTCTCCACCTTTATCGTCGAACATCCGGTAGTCATCGTCAGAAGGCATATACATCCAATGATCAGAAGAGATCTCATCGCCGCTTCCTCCTTTAGCGATTGGTTCTGCCTGTATCGTAACTGAAACGACAGTCCGATTCAACCTGATAGTTGCCATTTATGGCCCGCCATGCTATCCTGCGCCATTATGATAGATGTCATCAGGCACACGGTCATGATAACAGGTTTTGTATTCGTGATGATGCTTGTTATCGAGTATATCAATGTCCTGACCCGGGGAATGTGGCAGGGCAGACTGGCACGAAACCGTTTCGGCCAGTATCTGATCGCCGCTTTTCTCGGAGCCGTTCCGGGTTGTCTCGGCTCTTTCGCCGTAGTCGCGATGTTTTCTCACCGGGTGATAGGTTTTGGAGCGATAGTGACGGCGATGATAGCGACGAGTGGAGACGAGGCTTTCGTCATGCTCGCGATGATTCCGAGGCAGGCCCTGATTCTTTTCGGTACACTCTTTGTCGTCGGGATCGCCGCTGGCGCGATAACCGATTTTATCACCCGCAGGATCACTAAATCGGAGATATTCTGCTGCGACGGCCTCGTAATCCATGATGAGCACGAAGATGATTTCAACCTGAGGGGGAGATTCATCGACCAGTGGAGGCACTGTACGATCGCCAGAGGCGTTCTCGCCATATCTCTCGTCGCGCTGGTTGCCGGCATCATCTCCGGGCAGGTCGGCGGACACGGCCACGGGCATCTTCCTGGAACATCCGCCGTGGAAGAGCATACAGGAGCAGTCATTTCTCATGACCACGCCGACAAGATCTCTCATCCAGGCGAACCTGTCGACGCGCCGGGGGAAACGGCCGGCGACCCCGGCCATCATAAAGGTGATGGCGGGGCCAGGTGGGGATGGGTAAGGGTGACGATGCTTTTTTCGACCGCGATAGCTCTATTTGTCGTGGCGACCGTTCCCGATCATTTCCTCGAGGAACACCTGTGGGAGCATATAGCGAGGGACCACCTCGCGCAGATATTCTTATGGACGCTGGGAGCCCTCGTATTTCTACATATCGTCACCGAATACTTCCACCTCGATGTGGAAGCGCTGACGGGAGGCGGGAAATGGGTGATCCTGTCCGCCGCCTGCCTGATAGGGCTGATACCGCAATCCGGCCCCCATCTGATCTTCGTCACCCTCTTCGCCCAGGGGCTGATACCTTTCAGCGTGCTTCTGGCCAACTCGATCGTCCAGGACGGCCACGGGATGCTGCCGCTTCTGGCCCACTCGCGAAAAGCGTTCATCATGATAAAGGCGATAAACGTGGTCGTCGGATTCATAGCCGGCGCACTGGCGATCCTGTTTATGTCGTGACAGGCCGGTCGCGCCGGGAGGTCACCGTTTTACCGCGAAGAAAAAATAATGAAAATTGTGATACCGGCTTATCCGTTCGTTTTTCGATATCGACCGGTAGATCCAGGCTGGAAAACGGGTCCTGAGCGGATATGATCGAAGCGGGATCGCCTCGACAGAGGTGAATCCTGTCTCCTCGAGGAGCTTTCCGACCCTCCACACGGAAGTGGGAAACTCGTACTCAGCCGGCTGGATAGTCGAACCCTTCAGCCTGTGATATGCTGATCTCAGAGCGGCGTGAGCAGGCCGCGGAAGGAGGATCGATTTCCAGAACTGAAATACCCCCCACGCGTTGACATCCTCAAGGAAAAGCATCCCTCCCAGCTTGAGAGTATCGTGGAACGACCGGAGTATCCGGCGAAGGTCTCCCGATTCGTGGTGGATCAGGTCTATACAGCAGAGGGCGTCGACCGATCCATGTCGGAAGGGGAGAGCGTGGATATCGCCGGCTATGTTGTTCGGTGAACCATGGGCCGCGCGAAGGGTTCTGAGAAGGCCATGCATCAGATCGAACGCGATGATCTTGTTATCTTCGCCGAGCCGCAGAAAATGGGTGTCGATACCGCATCCGGCGTTGAGGATCGTCATCCCTCCTGATGATGTCTTTTCCCTGACGAACGACCAGAACTCTTCTTTCGATTTCTCCCACTCCCTCTGGTACGATTCCTCCCGCCGGGGGGGAGTCCGGTGCTGCATCTGCTCGCCGAGCTTTTCCTCCTGCTCGAGATGCCTCCGGTCGAGGTCGTCGGGATAGAGGAGGGGTATCCCGCCGCGGATCTCGAAGATTTTTCCGCAATGAGTACACCTGAGATGCTGCTGACTGATGACCATGCGGCCCCCGTCATCAGGGCAGGCGAGAAGATCGAGTATGTCGCTGACAGAGTGATCGTCCATATATCTCTTTCAGTTCGATAAGAGCCGGCGTTCGTTCTCTGAATATATCCGATTTTTCCTTCATTTCAATTTGTTTGTTCATCGCCAGGCTCGCGACGTTCGCGGAAAGGACAAAGTGCCGATTCAAAGTCACAGTGGCAAGCGCTTTCTTGACAGGTCTGTCGATACCGTGATAGCGTTACTCCGGCAGAGGGAATAATATATGCCATTTACCCGATCTGGAGGACACTACAATGGATCTTGAATCTATTCAAGCGGCGCTTAAGGACAAGGGCGTCGATGGCTGGTTGTTCTATGATTTTCACAATCGCGATCATCTTGCCTACAGGATACTCGGACTCGATTTCGACAAGATGACGTCGAGAAGATGGTTTTACTACATTCCGGCGGAGGGTGATCCTGTCAGGCTGGTACACCGCGTGGAGATATCCAAACTCGATTCTCTCCCCGGTGAGAAGGTGCTCTATCACCCGTGGAAAGAACTTCACGAGAAACTCAGAGAGATCCTCGGCGCGCCGAAATCGATCGCCATGCAGTATTCACCCCTAAACAATATTCCCTACACGTCTATAGTCGATGCCGGGACGGTCGAGCTGGTAAGAAGTTTCGGACATGAGGTCGTCTCTTCGTCAGATCTCGTGCAGCTTTTCGAGGCGATAATCGACGAAAACGGATACCAGAGCCATCTGAAGGCGTGCGATATAATTCAGGGGATCAAGGATGAAGCTTTCGCCAGGATCGGTGCGGCTGTCAAGGAGGGACGAAAGATCACCGAGTACGACGTAGCCACCTATATCCTGTCGCGGTTCGAAGAAGAAGGGATCGATCCCGGGCATGATATCCCTATCGTCGGAGCCAATGATCACCCTGCCAACCCCCACTTTGAGCCGAAAGAGGAAGGGACATATCAATTCAAAAAGGGAGATACAGTCCTGATAGACCTGTGGGGAAAACTGAAAGCGCCCGGATCTATCTATTATGACATCACGTGGTGCGGATATATCGGTGATGACCCTCCGGCGAAATATGTCGAGATATTCAACACGGTAAGGGATGCCCGAAAGGCGGCTGTCGATTTCGTGAGAAAGTGTTTTGCCGGCAAGAGGCCCTGTTATGGATGGGAAGTCGACGACGCCTGCAGAAATGTGGTCAAAAAGGCGGGATACGGGGAGTATTTCATTCACCGGACGGGTCATTCGATCGGTGAAGAGGTACACGGAAACGGCGTACACATAGACAATCTCGAGACAAAAGACGAGCGACAGCTCGTACCGGGGATCTGTTTTTCGATAGAACCGGGCATCTATCTCGATGGAGAAATGGCGGCAAGAAGCGAGATAGATCTCTTTATCACCCTTGACAGCGAGGTAGTGGTAGCCGGGGATGAGCAGGAAGATCTCGTACTGATCGGAGTATAGGGCGAGTCAGTAAAGACAGGGCGCTTTCCGCAGGAAATGGAGAAGCTGCCCGGCCAGGCGGTAGCGATGTCTGTTCTGGACAACTACAGGCGGATCAGGGAGAGGGTGGCCGAAGCGGCCGTCAAGGCGGGGCGCGATCCAGGATCTATAACGATTGTGGCCGTGACCAAGACGCGTCCGGCTTCAGTCGTAATGGAAGCCCTGGAAGCGGGGATAACCGATGTCGGCGAGAACAGGGTCCAGGAGTTCCTCGGCAAGGTGGATGATATCCCCCTTCCGTGCAGGTGGCATCTTGTCGGGCATCTTCAGACGAACAAGGTAAGCAGGGTGATCGGACGTTTCGAACTGATCCATTCGATCGATTCATTTAAACTCGCTGAAAAGATAGACCAGGCTGGCGGGGGCCAGGGTAAAAGGACGAATATACTGGTCGAAGTCAATACGAGCGGGGAAGAATCGAAATTCGGGAGCAGGCCGGAAGATACCGTCGAACTCTGTTCGAGGATATCGGAACTGGAGAATATCAGGCTGAAGGGGTTGATGACGGTCGGCCCGTGGGTCGATGATATCACCCTCGTCGCCCGATCGTTCCGTTCCCTCCGGGAACTTGGTGAAAAGGTCCGATCGGCCGGGATAGATAATATCGAGATGACTCAACTTTCGATGGGGATGACAGATGATTTTGAAGTGGCGATAGCCGAGGGATCCACGATCGTGCGCCTCGGAAGGGTGATCTTCGGGCCGAGAGGAGGAGAGTAGGGGGTAGGCGTGTTGACAGAAAATCGACCGGAAAATCTATCCGGTGGCCGGTTTTCTGTTAAGGGAAAATGAGGGGCGTGGAACATGCCATGCGGTTTAAACGTATAAGTAACAATAAGATATAACTTTTATTTTAAAATATGGCATTGGACCGATAATTGCTTTTTTTGGATTTGAAAATAAATTTGTCAACTCAGGAGGCAGTAAGATGAGAATCACACCGCTTGATATCAGAAAGCAGGAATTCCGGAAGACGATGAGAGGTCTTGATTCCGATGAAGTCTACGCGTTTCTGACAACGGTCGCCGATGAATACGAAGCAGTTCTTTCCGACAATAAAAAACTCCGTGAGAGGATCGTTGAACTCGAGGAACGGCTCAGGGAATTCAAGGAGATCGAAAAGAACCTTCGAAACACCCTTCTTACCGCCGAAAGGATCACGGCTGAGGCGAAAGAGAACGCTCGCAGAGAGGCAGGGCTTATTCTGCGGGAAGCTGAAGTGGAAGCGGACAAATCGTCAGAATCGATCAGGGCTCACACGCAGCAGCTCAGAAGAGAGATCCTCGAGTTGAAGAAGCACAAGGATAATTATGTAACGAGATTAAGGACTCTTCTAAACAGCCACCAGAGAGTGATAGACGGGTTCGAGGATGATTTTGCCACGGTCGATAAAGAGATCGACGCGATAGGCAAGATGGTGGAAGAGGACACGAAATCACCCGCTGCCGGAGCAAGGATGAACCGCGACAGGATAACCGAGGATTTCGCTCATGAACCGAAAGACAAGGTGACCTGGGGTGAGGAGAAAAAAAGAGAAGATATGCCGAGACCGGTAGTCCCGAAACCTGACCAGCAGGCGGAGACCGGTTCCTCTGCCGCCGGACCGGCTCACGAACAGGAAGTTGAAAGAGCCCGGCAGAGCGATCCAGGTATGGAGATGGGATCATCCGGCGCTATAGCTGATGCCAATAAGGAAGCGACGAAAGTCGAATTCCACAGCATCGACGCCGACCATGTGCCGGTAGCGAAAGAAGATGATCCTGAAATAATGAGCGATTACGAAATAAGCAGAGTCCGCAGCGAAGTGGCTCACACTATAGAGGACAGTCTCTATCCGGAAGCCCATATCAGGGAATATTCCGAAGAGGGACAGTCGGCAGAGCAGCATCCTTCCGGGACGCGGCAGCAGGACCAGCATCAGCAGGCCCCGTCGCAGCCGGCCGGTCAGACGCAGCAACCGGCCAGTCATGCGCGGGTGGAAGAGCAGGTCCAGACTGCCGGGAACGAAACGGTAAACGCCCCGGTAATGACGGAAGACTCGCCAGAGCCCCAGGCCTCACAGACCCGGCCTGGGGAAGCTGTCCAGCAGGATAACTGGAAGTCGTACGAGGTCGAAAGCGGGAAAGAGGACTGGAGCAATTACGAAGTCCCGGTCGATGAAAAACCGCGGTCAGCGGCGAGTGCCGCCCCTCAAAGAAGCGGTAATGAGGCCGAGGTCGAAAATGCCCTCTCAGGGCTGACCGAGGCGGGAGGACCCACCGCCCCCCGGGCAGGCGTGGAACCGGAAGTGATAATAAGGTCAGAGCATATTTCTGCCGCTCCCAAACCTCCCGCGCCACAAGCTGCTCAGGAGACGCAGCAAAAGGCTCAGAAGAAAGACGAGGAACCGGCGGGAGAAGATACAGTCAGCACATGGTCGATGGAGGAATTAAGAAAAAATCTGTCGAACATCAGCAACGATCAGGAATAAAGCCAGGGTAAAGGCTTACAAGATACAATGCGCGGGAGGGGTTGGATACCGGTATCGGTTCCAGCCCCTCCCTGCTTTTTTTATATCAACCAATCACTCCCGGGGCAAGTTCCTATTCGATAGCTGCCCGTTTCCGGAAAGGGGCGGCCCTCGCGGGGCCGGACGATACCGATCGATTACCTCTTGCCTGCCGGCAGGATTGAGAGTATAACGGGTTTGTCCCCGAAGCTGCAAATAACGGTCGAAAGGAGCAATCGTGTCGGATCTATACTCGCGGATCAACGAGAGCGCGAAATATATAAGGAAACAGACCAGCCTCAGGCCGAAGACAGGGATCGTGTTGGGAAGTGGCCTGGGGGGGCTGGCGAAGATGATAACAGCCGCCGTGGCAATTCCTTACGAGAATATCCCGAATTTCCCGGTTTCGACTGTGAAGGGATTGCACGCGGGAAACCTCATCATCGGGAGGCTGGCCGGCAGGACCGTCGTCGCGATGGAGGGAAGGATCCATTATTACGAGGGGTATTCGATGAAGGATGTGACCTTCCCGATCCGCGTGATGAAAGCACTGGGGGCAAGATCACTTATCCTCACGTCGGCGGTGGGAGCTATGAATCCTCTCTTTCCGGCCGGTTCGATAGTCGCCCTGACCGACCATATAAATCTCATGGGCGATAATCCGCTGATAGGCCCGAACGATGAAAGGCTCGGAGTCCGGTTTCCCGATATGAGCGAACCGTACAACAGAAAGTATATCGCGCTTCTTGAAAAAGTCGCCCTTGATCTGAAGATCCCGCTTAAAAAAGGAGTCCTCGCCGCAGTCTCGGGGCCGAATCTCGAGACCGCCGCGGAATACAGGTTCCTGCGAAGGATAGGTGCCGATGTGGTGGGGATGTCCGTGGTCCCTGAGGATATCGTGGCGATCCATTCGGGGATGAAGGTGCTGGGGATATCGATAGTCACCGATGAAGCGCTTCCCGATTGCCTGAAGCCTGCTGACATAAGGGAGATAATCTCGGTAGCGAAAAAGGGAGAAAAACTTCTCTGCAGGCTGGTCGAGCGGTTTCTGCGCGAAATATAAAGATGCTTTTTATCGCCGCAGTGATACTTGACATGTATGAAGTAATAGATTATAAGATATTGACCTCTCTTCCATCGATTCGGGCATGAGGTGTCTTGCCGGGAGGAAGACCGGGGCCTGTACCAGGAATACAGCCGGTCGGTATTACAGTAATTGGAGTCGCAATCAAGATGTCAGATAAGAAAAAGCATATCAGTTACAAGCAGTTACCTTCGCAGCGTGACGCGATCCTTATGGAAGAGGAGATCCTCAGGTATTGGGACGAGCATGAGATCTTCCGGAGAAGTATCGAAGAAAGGTCTGACGACAAACCTTTTGTCTTCTACGAAGGTCCGCCGACGGCGAACGGAAGGCCGGGAGTCCATCACGCGATGGCGCGGACGATCAAAGACATCGTCTGCAGGTTCCAGACCATGCTCGGCCACAGCGTGATAAGAAAAGCCGGCTGGGATACTCATGGCCTGCCGGTGGAGATAGAGGTCGAACACAAGCTCGGGCTCGATGGAAAAGACCAGATTGAAAAATATGGAGTCGCTGAATTCAACCGGGAATGCCGCGAAAGCGTTTTTACATATCTTGATGAATGGCATACGTTTACTCGCAAGCTGGGATATTGGCTCGATCTCGATGACCCTTACATCACATGCGATAATGAATATATCGAATCGGTCTGGTGGATCCTCAAGCAGTTCTGGGACCAGGATATGCTCTTTGAGGGTCACAAGATCGTCCCCTATTGCCCCCGTTGCGGGACATCGCTTTCAAGCCACGAAGTCTCCCAGGGGTACAAGGACGTATCAGACCCTTCAATCTTCATAAAGCTCAAACTCGAGGATGAAGACGCGTTTTTCCTCGTATGGACTACGACGCCCTGGACCCTTATATCCAACGTAGCCCTGGCCGTCGGGCCGGAGCATGATTACGTGAAGGTGGAATTCAACGGTGAGGTCCTTATCTTCGCCGAAGCTCTCCTCAGCGTCCTCGACGGCGAATACTCCATCCTGGAAAGGATGAAGGGAGATAAGCTGGTCGGAAAGAGGTACGAGCCCTGTTTCCCCTGGTTCGGGGATGAAGAGGGAGCTTTCAGGGTGATCGGAGCCGATTTCGTCACTCTGACCGATGGCACGGGGATCGTCCATACAGCTCCCGCCTTCGGGGAGGACGATTACAAGATCGGACTGGAGGAGGGACTTCCCTTCGTTCAACCGGTAGATTCCGAGGGCAAGTTTACCGATAAGATCGACAGATGGGCGGGAAGGTTCATAAAGGATTGCGATGCCGAGATCATCGAGGATCTGATAAAGAGAAATATCCTGTACAAGGCCGAAGAGATAACGCACTCCTATCCGTTCTGCTGGCGGTGCGATTCGCCGCTTATATATTACGCCCGCAGATCATGGTATATAAAGACTACCGCGTACAAGGATCTTCTGATCGAAGCGAACAGGAAGATCAGCTGGTATCCCCCCGAAGTCGGCGAGAACAGGTTCGCCAAATGGCTCGAGGGGAATGTCGACTGGGCCCTGAGCAGGGAAAGGTACTGGGGTACGCCTCTCAATATCTGGACGTGCGATTCGTGCCAGGAGAAGTTCTGTATCGGGGATCTTTCCGAACTGCGCTCGATAAGCGAGCAGTTCCCCGATGATTACGATCTGCACAAACCGTTCATAGATGATCTCGATGTCGGTTGTCCTGATTGCGGTGGGAAGATGACGCGCGTGCCCGAGGTGATCGATTGCTGGTTCGACTCGGGAGCGATGCCTTTCGCCCAGTATCACTATCCGATGGAAAATATGGATTCTTTAAAGAATCAGTATCCCGCGGCGTTTATCAGCGAGGGTGTCGACCAGTCGAGGGGCTGGTTCTATTCCCTACTCGCCATAGGAGCGTTTCTCACGAAAGAGAGCCCGTATCAGAGATGCCTTCCTCATGGGATGATCCTCGATAAAAACGGGCAGAAGATGAGCAAGAGCAAGGGTAACGCCGTGTTCGCCAGCGACATTCTTGGCAGTGACGGAGCCGATTCACTCCGCTGGTACCTGATGACGAGCGGCGCTCCCTACCTTCCCAAGAGGTTCGATCTCGATGCGATGCGAGACGGGGCGAACAAGTTCCTCGGTACGCTGAGGAATCTTTACAATTTCTTCGCGATGTACGCCGATATCGACGGATTCAGGCCGACCGGAGATATCACCAGTGATAATATGATCGACCGGTGGCTTCTCTCCAGGTACAACACCGTCGTGCGGGAAGTCACAGCCTCGCTTGAAGGGTACGAGATGACGAGGGCGGCCAGGACGATACAGACATTCGTCATCGATGAGCTGAGCAACTGGTACCTCAGGCGCTGCAGAAGGCGTTTCTGGAAAAACGAGATGAGCGGCGACAAGCTTGCAGCCTACGAGATCTTCTTTAAAGTCCTCGAAGGGACCGTTTCCCTGGCGGCGCCCTTCATCCCGTTCCTCAGCGAAGCAGTATATCACAGGCTCCATGGCATCGACGGATCGGAAGAGAAAGGCGGGAGTATTCACCTTTCTCATTTCCCGAAGTTTGACGAGGCGATGATAGATGAAAAGCTTGAGAAGGATATGGACGAAGTGCGCAAAGCGGTGACCATCGGCAGGGCGGTAAGAAACAAGGCCGGCATCAAGGTGCGTACGCCCCTTTCGAGGATCCTGCTTCACAGTTCTTCGAAGGGCGCTCTTGGATGGCTCGACGATGAAGGGCTGGTCAGCCTCCTGCTTGACGAATTGAACGTCAAGGCGGTGGAATCGGTCGCGAGTACTGACGATTTCATCAGGTCCAGCGTCAAACCCGATTATTCAATACTGGGGAAAAGGTTCGGCAAGAATATGAAGGCGGCGGCGAATGTAATCGGGAACCTTAGCAGGGAGAGCATCAGCGAACTGGTTGAAAAGGAAAAGGTCAGTGTTGAGATAGACGAAAAGAAGGAGGTCATATCGCTCGACGAGGTCCAGGTCCATCAGGATACCGAGGAAGGGTTTTCCGCGGAATCTGAGGGAGGACTCACAATAATACTTGATATTAAGATGACACCGGAACTAATTAAGGAAGGCATTGCGAGGGACCTTGTCAACCGGATCCAGAACCTGCGGAAGGATTCGGGATTTGACGTGAGTGACCGTATCGAACTTTCGTACGACGCTCCTGATGAGATCGCCGAGGTCTTTGACCTTTACGGGGATCACATCAGCAGCGAGACCCTGGCGGAGAGGATATCGAGGGGAAAGCAGGAGTGGGATTCCAGGGCTGAAATCGATCTGGAAAAACATAAAATCGAACTCTGGGTTAAACTGGTTTGACGCTTGAGAAGAGTAGGAGAGATCAGATGCCAGCAAAACGCAAGAAGACAAAGCTGACAAAAAAAGAGATCGAGGTTTACAGGGAGAAGGTCCTTGCCGAGAGAGAGAGAATAATCATGGAGCTTGGCAGGATAGAGGAGACTATAAACGACGCGACAAGCGGCCAGGATGGATCCAAAAGATCCTACTCCAATCATCTTGCCGATCTCGGAACCGATTTTATGGAGAAGGAAAAGAACTTCTACTATGCGAGCCAGGAAGGGCATTACCTGCGTTCCCTCGACGACGCGCTCAAGCGTATGGAGCGTGGTATCTACGGGAAATGCGAGGAATGCGAAGATCTGATATCTTTCAAGCGCCTCGATGCCGTCCCCGGCGCCAGACTGTGCATCAAATGCAAGAGCAAAGCGGAAAAGGATATGAGGGGACGTTGACAGGTGTTGTATTTCACTATCGCAGCCCTCGTTGTAATTCTTGATCAGGCCTCAAAAAGGATAATCTGGGAAATCTACAGGTATTCGGGCGGAACCGATCTTATCGACGGTTTCCTCAGGATCACGCTGAGCAAGAATAACGGCGCGGTCATGGGGATTCTAGGCGGGTCCCGGATCATCCTGCTGAGCGTGACAATCATATCGATCGGCGCCCTGATATATTTTGCCTATCGAATGAGATACGCCCCCGTCTTCAAGAGGATATGCATAGGTCTTATCCTGGGCGGAGCCTTCGGAAACCTGATCGACCGCATCGCTACCGGTGAAGTGATAGATTTCATAGACATGGGAATAGGGGCATATCGCTGGCCCACCTATAATGTTGCCGACACGGCCGTATCGATCGGAGCGGTATTCCTGATCGTCGGATTCATAAAAGCCACTGACGATCTTTTTGAATCTCCCCGGGGGAAGGATCCCGCGGCTGCTCTCAAAAACAGCCGGTCATCCGATGAATGATCAGAAAGTATACGCTTTTATAGTCGATGAAGAATCAGGCGGGGACCGCCTGGACGCTTTCCTCGCGACAAGGATCCCTGAACTGTCCAGGTCGAGGATCCAGAAGGCGGTGCGCGGCGGGGAAGTCTTCATCGATGGAGATCCCACCGACAAAGTCTCCCGGAAAATAAAGGAAAACGAACGGATAGAACTTCATTTCGAACCTCCCGAGCTTCCACGGGCGATCGCGGAGGATATTCCTCTCGACATAATCTACGAGGACAAAGATCTTCTGGTAATAAACAAGAAGGCGGGAATGGTCGTTCACCCGGCGCCTGGAAACCGTACCGGCACATTGGTAAATGCTCTCCTGGCGCATTGCGGCGATCTTTCCGGGGTGGGCGGAGTGCTGCGTCCTGGTATAGTCCACCGGCTCGACGCTCTGACCAGCGGACTGCTTGTAGTCGCCAAGAACGATCCGGTACATATCTCGCTAAGCAGGCAGCTTATGGAGCGGAAGGTGAAACGGATATATTTCGCTTTAGTATGGGGCGAGATGCCCGAAAATGAGGGTAAGATAGATCTTCCGATCGGAAGATCCAGCGCGGACAGGAAAAAGATGGCCGTCAAGCTTTCGGGTGGACGGGAGGCTCGTACATATTACTATCTTCTAGACACATTTGGGCCGTTTCAGTATATTAAAGTGAAGCTGGGGACCGGCAGGACACACCAGATCAGGGTCCATCTAAGCCACATTGGACATCCGGTCCTGGGAGATGCTGTTTACGGGGGGAGGAAAGTCAGGAGAGGATCTCTTTCAAAACCCGATATGGAAATGGGGCATAAAGCGCTGTCAATGATCGACAGGCAGGCGCTTCACGCGGGAGAGTTGTCGTTTTTTCATCCCGGGCTGAAAGAAACAGTGAGTTTCAAAGCGCCGCTTCCTGACGATTTTCGCTCTGTACTCGCTTTTTGCGGGGGAAAAGATTGAAAGCAAGAGTCAGGGAATCAGGGCCTGTCACGATCATCGAAGTGACCGGAAAACTTATGGGCGGAGCCGATGCCGATATTTTCAGGGACCTTATACACGGCATCATTGAAGAGGGGAAAAGAAAGGTCCTCATCGACCTGTCCGGCGTGAAATGGGTGAACAGTACGGGGGTCGGGATACTGATAACCGGGTATACGACATTGAGAAGAAATAATGGAGACATGAAACTTTTGAACGTCTCCAACAAGATACAGAGTATATTGTACGTGACCAAACTTAATCTTATCTTCGAATGCTATGATGATGAAGATGAAGCTATAACAAGTTTTTCCTGAGTCCGGCGGCGGACCGGGGAACGGGAGGAGGGATCTCTGATCGCCATGACATCTCGTATTGTATTGGAGTTTCCAAGCAGTTACGAATGGTTGAATATGGTCGACCTGATTTGCTGTGAA
The DNA here is from genome assembly GCA_016932415.1 of Candidatus Krumholzibacteriota bacterium. Lineage (NCBI taxonomy): Bacteria > Candidatus Krumholzibacteriota > Candidatus Krumholzibacteriota bacterium. The sequence goes on along the minus strand of JAFGCX010000014.1, from coordinate 6,365 downwards.
TTGACATGTGAGTCCAGCCTTTTCTCAAAAAACGAACTGAACGATATATCTATCTCTGTCATAGAGGCCTGCACCAATGCTCTGGAACATGGGAACAACAGTGATCCAGACCTGACCGTTCGCGTCGTATTCACCCGCCATAGCGAATATCTCGAAGTGGAGGTGTATGATTCGGGAAAAGGATTTGATTTTGAGGGATATCTTCAGCATATCCCCGATCCTTCGGATATCGAACACCAGAGAGGCAGGGGCATCTATATAATGCAGGAGATGATGGATTCACTGAAATTCGAAAAACTCCCCGAAAAAGGCATGAAAGTGACGCTCAGGAAGATGATCAATGGATCCGGCGGCGCCAGGGAATGATCTTTCAGAGAATCTTTCTTTCATTGACCTGAAAGCAACTCTAATCCATTCTGTTCGTAATTGAGTATGGGACGGTAGAGTCAGGACTGGCTGATTCCCGATGTTCGATATGGAGAGGTCCGATGGCCACCTCATCGTTTCTGGCTTCTTTTTATTTTGTGAGCGGCGCGATCATCTTCTTTCTCGGAGTGATGATTCTTCGCTATTCCTCGCGCGACATCGTCGGTTGGGCGACGGCTCTCGTACTTTTCTTCGCCGGCATAGGACCGATTCTCGGCGCTATAGGCGTCATCCTGGAAAATAATCTCCAGCAGGGGACCCTTCTCTTCAAGAACGTGATGGGGAACTTCGACTACGGGTGGGAATTCTTTTTTCCATCCCTGGTGCTATTCGCTCTTGTCTATCCTGTCAGGCACAGGATATGGAAATATATCAGAAGGTATGTCTTCCTTCTCTTCGTGCCGCATTTTTTCCACCTGATACTCGTCCTCTTCCTTCTCGACAGGGTCAACCCGGAGAACACATTCAATTTCCTGGCGAACAGGGAGATCAAGTTCGCCCCTGTTCAGGCGTTTTTCGTCTCTTCTGCGAGCGTTCTCAACATCCTGACTGCTCTTCTGTTCAAGGCTCACAACACCTTCTTTTCGCTCGTCAACATTTCGTACGCCGCCTTCTCCATTGCCCTGCTGAGAAAATCGATGAAGCTCGAGCTCCCCCCGAGGGTCCACAGGCAGATGAGAGTCGTCGTCACCGGTCTCGGTCTCTGTATAGTGATCTATTCGCTCGGCAAGACGGTGCCATTTTTCCTCAACCTTGAACTGGACGATAATGTCGTCACTGCCTTTATAAATGCCGCCCTGATCCTCGGAGGAGGATCGATCGCCCTTGCGATTGTGAGGCACCAGTTCCTTGATATCCGCCTTATCGCCAGAAAAGGGATATTCTATGGAGCTGTAGTGGCCATCTTCGCTACTATCTATCTTCTTACGATCAAACAGGTAACGGAGTTCTTCTACCGGTTCTCGGGAGCAAGGTTCGAATTTCTCGAAACGGTCCTGATCATCATCTTCATCATCATCTTCCAGCCGGTCTTCAGCAGGATGGAGGAGTGGATAGACCGCCTGCTCGCGAGGGAGGAAAAAAGCACCAGGGTCAGGATCCGGGAGCTTAGCGATGAGCTGCTTTCAGTGATTGAAGTGGAAGATCTTAAAAAGAAGATAAATGACGCGCTCGGGTCAGTATTTACCACAAAGAGGGTGGAGACGGTATTCTGCGATGAGATATTCGCCCTGAAAAACGACGATCCCTATGCTATCGAGGTAGTCAAGCTGATGATAAAGGTCGCCGAACCGATGACGAGGCTCGATTTCATGGAGGCGATGGGATTTCTTAACCTCAGGGGAAGGACTTTCCTTCGCCCTGGCAAAAAGGCGATCAATGAAGCTGTCAAGACGATGCCGGGGATAGTGAGGCGGTTTGCCGGGTACAAGCTTATAGTCCCGGTGCTGCACGAAGGGGCCTGCATGGCCGTTCTTCTCCTCGGCGAAAAAGAGGAATCGGACAAATATACGATGGAAGAACAGGCTCTTTTATCGATGCTTGCCCTGCAGATATCGGCGTCTCTTTCGCGGATAGAGCTTCTCAAGGAGGTCGTCGAGAAGAAGGTTATGGAAGAAGAGCTCAATATCGCCAAATCGATCCAGATGAACCTGCTTCCGACGAGTCTGCCGGTGATCGACCGGTACGAACTGGCCGGTCTGAGCATAGCAAGCAAGCAGGTCGGAGGCGATTATTACGATTTCATCCATGACGATTCGCACTTGGCGTTCGTAGTGGCCGACGTGTCGGGAAAAGGCGTACCGGCATCGCTCCTGATGGCCTCTCTTCAGGCGTCGCTCCGCTCGATGATGGACAGGATGAACGACCCTGTCGCGGTGATCGGCAGGCTGAACGATGTGATGTGCGATATAACTGCTCCGGACAAGTTCGCAACGATGTTCTACGGGTGCATCGATATCGACAGGAATGAGATCAAATATTCCAACGCCGGACACTTTTTCCCCGTTATCCTGAGGAAAAACGGTAAGGTCGAGGAACTCGATTACAGCGGGCTGATCCTCGGAGTAAGTCCGGGTTTTGAGTATGAGTGCAGGAAGACAAGGCTCGAGCCGGGGGATTCGATAATCGTGACGACCGATGGAGTGACGGAAGCGGAAAACCAGCAGGGAGAACTCTATGGCGAGGAAAGGCTGCATCCGTTCCTTGCCACGGTGAGGGACCATTCCGCTGACAGGATCAAGGATTCGATCGTGGAAGAGGTGAACAGGTTCTCATATCCGATGGGAGCGAACGACGATATGACGATCGTGGTGGTAAAACGCAACAGGCTGTAGAATAAAGCATTACAGTGTATTAGGCTGCCATTGGCGATATCGGCGGGAATGATTTAACAGGGGAAAAAGCGCAAATGACTTCCGCGGGAGAGGTGAAATCGCGTATACTTTGTATAGACCCCGGTTCAAAAAGAACCGGATTCGCCGTTAGCGACCAGCTGGGGATCACAGCCCAGGGGCTTGAGACGTTCGAGAGCTCGGGCGGCAATGATCTCATCGATCAAATAGAGGATCTTGTCGGGCGGTATGAGATTTCAACGGTAGTAATCGGATTGCCGCTTTCGATGAGCGGGGGAGAGACGGAAGGGACGGCGCGCTCAAGGCAGCTTGCCGTAGAGATCGGTAATCGATGCGGCGTAGCAGTTGAGCTGAGAGACGAGAGGATGTCGAGCCTCGAAGTCGAAAGGGTCATGAAGCGGGAGGGAAAGATCAAGAAGGCTGGCGATATAGATAAGTTGTCGGCTGTCATCCTGCTTCAGAACTATCTTGATGAATCGTTCGGATAAGGTCTCCCGGCCGATCGAGAGCGAAACCTCCACCCTGCGGAGATTATGTCATGAGTGTTAGAGTCTCGGTCCTGATATCACTGACATTGACTCTCCTTGTGATGATCTCCGTCCAGCTCGCCGATTTATACTATGAAGATGCCGGCAATTTCTCCTCGCGCAGAGTCTCGATAAAGGTCCATCCCGGAGCTACATTCAAGGAAGTGCAGGCTCTGCTCGCGGAAAAGGGGATCGTTCACAGGCCCGGCGTATTCCGCTGGGCGGCATATCTTACACGCAGGGAAAAAAATATCAAGGCGGGAAGATACCTTTTCCGCCACGGGGAAAGTGTCTCATCTGTACTGGGCAAGCTTGTTTCAGGGCAGGTCGATTACGCCCGCGTCGTGATCCCCGAAGGGATGATGCTCAGGGAGATAGCCTCGGTCCTCCAGAGGGAAGTCGAGATCGATTCGACCCTTTTCATGACGGCGGCGGCCGATTCGGCCTTTCTTGCCAGTATCGCGATAAAGGCTCCCGACCTCGAGGGGTACCTTTTTCCCGACACATATCTTTTTGACTGGCCGGTCGATGAGAAGGATGTGCTGAAAAGGATGGTGAACAGGTTCAGGGAGATCTACGACGCGCAGATCGCCCCTCTTGCAGACAGTATCGGGATGGATATGCACCAGGTCGTCACCCTCGCTTCGATAATACAGGCCGAAGCAGTCTTCGATTCGGAGATGAGGCACATATCGGCAGTCTACCATAACAGGATCGAAGCGAAGTGGAAGCTCGAAGCCGATCCAACGGTCGCCTACGCCCTCGGCGGAGTAAAAAGGCGGCTTTATTACAATGATCTCCGGGCTGACTCCCCATACAACACCTACCGCGTGCGCGGGCTGCCACCGGGAGCCATCTGCAGTCCCGGAAGGGCCGCTCTTGAAGCGGCGGCCGATCCGCTCAAGGGATGCGAAGATTTCTACTTCGTCGCCGATGGATCTGGAAGGCACAAATTCAGCAAGACGCATATGCAGCATCTGAAGGCGAAGCATATTATCAAGTACGGCCCCATGCCGGACGAGATGAAACAGAAGACCTATCTCGAAGCGCTTGAAAGCGAAGGGGATGGGTCGTGGCATGAGGGGAGCGGAGACGGTCTCGATGCCGGGCCCGAGTCTCCCGACCGCGACGGCGACGCGGAGGAATGAACCGTTTATGGATGAAGAGAAGCTGGAGAGATTAAAAAGAATGATCAGGGAAAGGGGGCCGATGGCCCTCGCTTTTTCTGGAGGGGTCGACTCGGCTTTTCTTCTTGCAGTCTTGCGCGAGGTCCTTGGAGATGGGCTCCTCGCCGTCACCGCCACGGCGGCGTTCATAGATGAGAGGGAGACAGGCGAAGCGATAGAGATCGCCGCCAGCCTTGGCGTCGATCACCAGGTCATCGATGTCGGGATGTCCGATATAGACAGGTTTGTCGAGAATCCCCCAGACAGGTGCTACCATTGCAAGAAACACCTTTTTTCGAAGATCATCGAGACTGCGGAGGAGAGGGGCTTCGGGGTCGTCTGCGACGCGAGCAACATCGACGACGAGGGGGATTACCGGCCGGGGATGAAAGCTTTGAAAGAACTTGGCGTCCTGAGCCCCCTGCGCGAGGCGGGGCTGACCAAGGCTGATATAAGGGCCCTGTCGAGGGAGATGGGGCTTGCCACGTGGAATAAGCCGGCGATGGCATGCCTGGCGACGAGGATCCCTTTCGGCGAGAAGATAACGCCGGAGAAGCTCTCGCGGATACTGAGAGCGGAGAGGTTTCTGGTTTCATTGGGATTCGAGGCGGCGAGAGTCCGAAGCCACGGTGATCTGGCGAGGATCGAGGTCGATCGGGAAAAGACATCTCTTCTCGCTGAGCCTGGAGCGCGCGAAAAAATCGTGGAACATCTCAGGTCGCTGGGTTTTCGATATATTACAGTCGATATCGAGGGGTATCGGACAGGTAGTCTTAACGAATCCCTTGACATGTGACGATTTACGCATATTATATCTCTATCGGGAAGACCACTGGCGCCCCGTACGCGGGCAGGAAGGCTCTGGAAATGGAAGTCATACGAAAACACAGAAAGTGGATAATGATCGCAGGCCTGATATCGATAGTGCTGGGTTATATCTTTCTTGGCAACAACTCGATCTCGCTGGCTCCGGTCCTTCTCGTCCTGGGATACTGCATCCTGATCCCGGTCGCGCTGATATAGGCAAATCTTTGTGGGCGATTAGCTCAGTTGGTTAGAGCACCTGCTTTACACGCAGGGGGTCACAGGTTCGAGTCCCGTATCGCCCACCACTTTTCTTCAAACAAATCAAACAGTTAGGGCTTTAGGTAGTAGGAGCTGGCAGCCTTATTATGTCCAGGGAGCATGCGGGGGCACAGGTAGGTCACTTGTGAGGCACTCCCAGAGGAAACGGGAAAAAATAGATAGGACAGTCCTAAGGAGTACCGCGCCAGTCCTCGACCCTACCAGCCTGCCGCATTCTGATAAATCCATTAATATAACTAAGGCTAAGTAATATTTCAGGAACCCGATACATTCAACAGGAACACGTTGCGCTTCGGTTCAACCGGGAAGCACCCGGGTTGTAAATTAAGCGAGATACACAGTTCGGGTAGAAAAAAACGGCCGGGCCATCCGGGCCCACGTTTATTCATCGGACTATAATATTCAAGTTGATCAGCATCCGGGGAGAACAGCCATCAAATCGAGGATAATCTTCATACTGGTATTTCTCCTTCACCTGGCCAACGGAGTCTGTCTGGCCCAGGAGATAATAGTTCCCGTCAAGATTCAATACGCTCTGATTCTGAAAATATTCGAGTACGACCGGAACCTGTATGACAAGAATGCCCCGGAAAAGGTAATCGGCATCGTTTACGAAAGTGAATTCCATGAATCAGAACTTGTTATGAATGAACTGGTCAAAAACATATATGAGTTCTCCGAAAAAAGTAAAAAATATCAGAACATCAATTATACTACTATCGACCTGACGGCGAAGGACATAAACAATTCGATCGGCCAGACCCGAGTGGATGTCCTGTATGTATGCCCGCTGAAGAAAAATAGCGTCG
>JAFGCX010000013.1 GCA_016932415.1 Candidatus Krumholzibacteriota bacterium | reverse complement strand
TGCCGAGGGCGGGACTTGAACCCGCACGAGATCTCTCCCACTACCCCCTCAAAGTAGCGTGTCTACCAGTTCCACCACCTCGGCATACGGTAATTCTTATTTAACCTTGATTATCTTTATCTGCCGGTACTTCCTTCTCTCCGCTCCCCTCTTCGCCTTCTGCCGGAGGCTCATCTATCTTCTGAAGTACCTCATCTATATCTTTCTGTTCTTCGGGGACGATACTTCCCCATTTGTTTCGTTCAGCAGCCCTTCTCAGTACGCTCTGAGTCTCCGGTCCACCCCTGCCAGCCGACAAAAAGGCCAGGGACAACGACGTAACCATAAATATTACAGCAAGATAAGTCGTTGCTTTACTGAGGAACGTGGCAGTCTCGCGTCCACCCATGATAGCCTGTCCGCCACCGCCTCCGAAAGCGCCCGAAAGGCCGCCTCCCTTACTCGATTGCATCAGTACAACGAGGATGAGAAAAAAACAGGAGATCGCGTGAACAATCACAAATATATTGAACAACATCGTTACACCAGCCTTTAACCTGTTGACCTTCAAAAGAGAAGTTTAATTAAAAAACCGGTCCCAGTCAAACAAAAATATCATACAGGATATATAAAAACGGTCTCGCCGCGATCCGGGGAGCGTTTTGAGGGCAAAACAGGACAACCGGTCTCCTCGGATCTTGATTCGGGGGTCGCCTGGGGCCTTCACGGAAAGACTATGCCGAGAAAATTCTCAACCTCGAGAGATGCTCCTCCTACCAGAGCCCCGTCGATATCATCACATCCGAGCAGAGCGGCCGCGTTGGCGGATTTTACGCTCCCCCCGTAGAGGATCATCATCCGACTGGCCGTCTCATCATCGAATATCCCGCCGATCACGCGGCGGATAAAGGCGTGCATCCGAGACGCGTCATCGGGAGTCGCCGTCTTTCCAGTACCGATCGCCCAGACAGGCTCGTAGGCGATGATGACTCTCGAGATATCCTCTGGACCGAGGTCTCCGAGGACCTCCCTTATCTGTTTATCGACCACCTCTTCTTCTCTTCCGTCCTCTCGTTCCTTTTCTACTTCCCCGACGCAATAGATCGGGATAAGCCCCGCTCTGAGGGCCGCCATGAGTTTAAGGGAAAGTAACCGTGGTTTTTCCCCGAGAATATGCCTTCTTTCCGAGTGACCGACCAGCACATATCGGCAACCGAGAGAGGAGATCATCGATCCCGATATCTCCCCGGTAAACGCGCCATCATCCTCGTACCAGAGGTCCTGGGCACCTGTCTCTATTACAGAGCCGGCCACGACGCCGGAGACAGCCTGCAGAGTGGTAAAAGGAGGTATCAGGACGATCTGGCAGGGAAGCTCCCTGCCATCGATCCCTTCGAGGATACTTGAAGCCAGAGATCTTCCCTCTATATGATCCATATTCATTTTCCAGTTGCCCGCGATGATCCTCTTACGCATGTTCGCCCCTCTTCTCCATCTTTCCCGATCCTATTTCCCCGGTCTTGTCATCAAGAGGCACTACCCCGGGGAGGATCTTTCCTTCAAGGAATTCAAGAGAAGCACCGCCACCGGTCGATAGATGCGATACCTTGCCGGCAAGTCCGAGCTGGTTAAGCGCCGCGGCGCTGTCCCCTCCTCCGATTACGCTGACAACGCCCTTTGCAGTCGCTTCGACTATCGCCCGGGCTATCATCCTCGTCCCGTTGGAAAAGTCAGGTATTTCGAAGACCCCCATCGGTCCGTTCCAGAAGACTGTGCCCGCGCCCAGGATCTCTTCAGTAAAGATCGATATCGTGCTGTCTCCGATATCGACCCCCGTCCATCCCTCGGGAATCCCACCGGTGGAAACGGTCTTGTGATCGGCATTATTGCTGACATGGTCGGCGACGACACAATCGACAGGCAGGAAAATCTGCTTTGACGCTCCCTTACCTGATTTTTCCATTATCTCACGACACATATCGACGTAATCCTCATCGAGAAGCGAATCGCCGATCTCCAGTCCCGCGGCTTTGAAAAAGGTAAAAGCCATCCCTCCTCCAATAATGATCCTGTCGACCTTATCGAGCAGATTCCTTATCAGGCCTATCTTGCTCGATACCTTCGCCCCGCCGAGAATCGCAACGAAAGGCCTTGCCGGATCAGCGATCAGCCTGTCGAGGGTTGTCAATTCCTTTTCCATAAGGAATCCGGCGACTTTATCTTTAAAATAATGCGTGACCCCTTCAGTCGAAGCGTGAGCCCTGTGCGCGGTACCGAAAGCGTCATTGACGTAGATATCTCCGTATTTTGATAACTTAAAGGCAAAATCCGGGTCATTCTTCGTCTCTTCTTCATAGAAACGGATATTCTCAAGCAGCAGAATCTCCCCTGCTTTAAGAGACTTCACCTTCTCATCCACTTCTTCCCCGATACAGTCACCTACAAACTTGACAGGGTATTTCGTCATCTCTCCCAGGTGATAGGCGATGATCTTCAGGCTCAGGGAGGATTTTTTTACACCTTTAGGCCTCCCCAGGTGCGACATCAGAACGATCGAAGCACCCCTGGCCGCGGCATATTCAATACTGGGCAAGGCGGCCCTTATCCTTGTATCATCGCTGACATCACCATCGGCTGAGAGCGGTACGTTAAAATCAACCCTCATCAAAACGCGCCGTCCGCCGAGATCGACATCCCTCAGAGTCTTCTTAAGCAAACCAGATCCTCCCTGTACTCCGCATTTAATAATCTCACTTCTTTACAAGAAGCCTCATCATATCTACCATCCGCATGGCGTATCCAAATTCATTGTCATACCATGACAGGACCTTGAAGACTTTTGATGAGATCCCCATCGTCGCCAGGCTGTCAAAGACTGATGAATGGGGATTTCCGATAATGTCGCACGAGACGATCGGATCCTCACAATACTCAAGTATCCCTTTCATCTTTGTTTCAGCGGCCTTTCTGATCGCATCGTTCAGGATCTCCACTGTCGCTGATTTTTTAAGAGTCACCGTCAGATCGACGAGGGACGCGTCCGGCGTCGGTACACGGACCGCCAGCCCGTTGAGTCTTCCTTTCAGAGCGGGCATAACGACTCCCACGGCAGCTGCGGCGCCGGTAGTCGTGGGAATCATTGACATGGCGCACGCTCTTGCCCTCCGAAGGTCCTTGTGAGGTGAATCAAGGATTGTCTGATCGTTGGTATAGGCATGGACGGTGGTCATCAATCCGTTGGCAATGCCGAACCTGTCATGCAGGACCTTGGCAACGGGAGCCAGGCAGTTAGTCGTGCATGAAGCAGTGGATATGACATGATGCTTGTTCTTTTTGTACAGATTATCATTCACTCCCATCACTATCATGATGTCGGCGTCTGGAGACGGGGCCGAGATTATTACTTTTTTCGCGCCAGCCTTGATGTGAAGCGCCGCGTCCTTGCGTTTCCTGAAGAAACCTGTCGATTCTATAACGACATCGACACCGTATTTTTCCCATGGAAGAGAACCGGGATCCCTTTCCGCCAGCACCTTGATACGTTTGCCATTTACCGAAAGATCCCCTGATTTCAGAACGCTGGCTTTACCGGCGAACTTGCCATGAACAGAATCATATTTCAAAAGATGTCCGAGAGTCTTCGCGTCGGTAAGGTCATTGATCGCTACGACGTTGAAACGCTTGTCACCTGTGATACCGCGAAACACCAGTCTTCCGATCCTCCCAAATCCGTTTATCGCCACGTTGATCGCCATTTAATACCCTCCTTTACATAACCATTTCAATAGCGGACTAAAATGCCTTTCCATCACTTCCAAAAAGCCTCATCTTGTATTTTACGACCTCGACGATAGCGTCCCTGCCAGCACCGAGATATTTCCTTGGATCGAACGCCTCCGGTTTCTCGTTCATAGCCTTTCTTATGAAGACTGTGAAAGCGATCCTCATATCCGTGTCTATATTGACCTTGCATATCCCCCTTCCGACTGCTTCGGTAATCGCTTCATCGGGGACTCCCCTGGCATCCATCAGCTTTGCCCCATTCTCGTTACCGATCCTGACGTGATCCTGATTCACTCCCGAAGCGCCGTGCAGCACAAGGGGAATAGCGACTTTTCCAGCGATCTCGGTCAACCTGTCCATCGCAAGTTTCGCTTCGCCCTTGAACTTGTACGCTCCATGGGATGTCCCTATCGCCACGGCGAGCGAATCGACTCCTGTCTGTTCGACAAAAGTCGCTGCTTCATCCGGATCGGTGTAGGTAGCATCTTTTTTCGAGACGGAGACATGATCCTCGATCCCGGCAAGCCTGCCAAGTTCCCCCTCGACGGAGACCCCTTTCGGTCTTGCCATATCAACGACTTTCCTTGTCAGCGCCACATTCTCGTCGAAAGGAAGATCCGAACCATCGATCATTACAGATGTGAATCCGTCATTGACGCAACGTTCGATTATCTTCATATCCTTTCCATGATCAAGATGCAGCGAAATCTTTATCTTCTTTGTTTCGGATGCTGTGCGGACAAGTGAAACGATATTTTCAAATCCGGCATACTTTATCGCTCCCTGCGAAACAGCCAGTATGGCCGGGCTGTTAAGTTCTTCCGCCGCGTCGGTTATCGCCTGGACGAATTCCATATTATTGATATTGAACGCGCCGACAGCATAACCGCCACTTTTCGCGGCATCCATAAGTTCCTTGTTTGTTACAAGCACGAAACCCTCCCTGGTTACGATCCCGCAAACCGACAGATTGTATATCTAATCATGTAAGGCTCCAGGAATCAACCAATATTACAAATATGTCAAACGGGCCGCGGGGAGCTCTTTTCCCCGGCCACCGGAGGGTCATCATCCGTGGCGCTTCTTCCCGCTGCCGCGACCATTATCGGAGATAATGACACTTTCTGTAAAGCCTTTATGCATTCCTTCACCGTTTCTCCCGTCGTAACGAGGTCATCTATCAGAATAATATCCCTGCCGGAAATGAAAGCTTCGTTCGTGGCGACGAAAGCGCCGCTTACATTGAGGATCCTCGCGCCCGCGTCAAGTTTCGACTGCGGCCTGGTCTTCTTTTTCCGATAGAGAAGATCGTTTTTCTCGACGGTCCCGAGTATCCGCGCCACTTCCGCTGCGAGCAGCTCCGCCTGGTTGAAACCTCTCTCGGATCTCCGGTCCGCGTGGAGAGGCACCGGAACGATAACCGGCGGGGAGGCGGATATACAGCTGCCGAACCTCGCGATCGCCGATGCGATCCACCACGCCAGCGGTACAACCGCCGACTTGCCTCTATCGAATTTAAGGAATCTGATGACCTTCAGCAGAGTGTCATTGGTCATGAAAGGAGTCACGGCCGGGACCCCTCCCCAGCGGGCGGGAAAGGATATTCCGGCAGATGGGATCAGTCTCAGCCAGCATTCGTGGCAAAGGAGAGATGCCGGAAACCGGCCCCGGCAATCGATATCAAGATCCTCATGGAAAAAGGCCGGCGATTCCACCGACCAATTTTCCGGGAATACTGACGGGACAGAGCTGTAGCGGCCTACCATCAGGGAAGAGCATCCGAGGCATCTGGAAGGCAATACCATCTGTGAAAAAAAAGAAAGGAAACCCCGCATCCACACCTCACAGACCGCCCTCATCGCGGTCCGGTAATAGCGGTTTTATATCTCACTGGCCAGCCTCCCGGCAGCCGCGGCATCGGAAGAGTCCCTATCTCTGCCCGCCGGTCCTTACCTGCCAGCCTCTTACTACAAGAAGGACAATACCGCTGATGACAAGCACTATGCTGATAAGCTGATTGTCCACGAATCCTCTCCAGACGATAGCGGATTCTTCATAGAACCGGAAATAATCCACGATAAACCGGGCAGTGCCGTAGAGGATCATCATGAATCCGAATGTATAGCCGTCGAACCATTTTTTCTTCTCGAGAAGAAGAAGGGCTACGAATATAAGGAGCCCGTAGAAAGATGAATAGAGTTGAGTGGGATGGATATGTATACCGGGATAGGTATAACCGGCGGGAGAATCGGGTGGATACACCATACCCATGGAGCATTCTGTCGGGCTTCCAAAACAACATCCACTGAGAAAACAGCCTATCCTTGTCAGAAAGACACCGGAAGCTATCGAAAGAGAGCAGATATCGGCGATTTTGAGAAATGATATCTTTTTGACCCTGAGAAATACGATGGCTCCCGCCACGGCAAGGATCAATCCACCGTAATAAGTGGCCCCACCCTGCCAGAGGGCAATGACATCGATTATCCCGTGAAAATGGTCCAGGTGGGTCAGAATATACAGGCCGCGCGAACCGATGACTGCTCCGAGAATAAGTATTATGCTTAGATCATAAATGATATCGGGATCAAGCCCCTGTTTCCGAGCTCTTCTGGAGGCGAGCAGAATACCGACAAAGAAACTCATCGCCAGCATGAATCCATATGAATATATCTTGAACCTTCCAAGCTCGATAAGAATCGGATGCATCATTCCTCCTGTTGAATATTGACTGCCTCCGCGGCTGCCGCGCCGCTCCCCGTCATATCCCGCTGATACTCAACCCTTCAATGATCACCGGGGGAGCTCCGTATTGGCCAACAAATGTAAGTTCGGACCCTATCTCCATCACTCCGGCAAGCAGGTCGATAATATTACCACTGACCGTCATCTCGTTCACCGCGAACAGTGTCTTTCCGTTTTTAATGAACAGACCGTTGATTCCAACTGAAAAATCGCCCGATATGGGATCAGCAGTATGCATTCCCATGATGTTGAGAATATACACTCCTTCATCTATCTCCGCTATCATCTTGTCCAGGCTCTTCTCTCCCGGAAGAAGATAGAGGTTAGCCGGACCAGGGACAGGCTGCTCCTTGTAAGAACCCCTGACGGCGTTCCCCGTCGGCATGATACCCATCTTGCTTGAAGTCCACGTATTGTGCAGGAATCCCATGATGACGCCTGACTCAATCAGGGTATATTTTTCCCTGGGGACTCCTTCATCGTCGAACGAAGCATTATAACAGGCGCCCTCCATGCACGGGTCATCTACCAGCGTAAATATCGATGGTGCTGCCTTGATCCCCTTTTTCCCCGCGAATACCGTAGTACCCTTCAGAACCATCTCCGCGGATAATCCCTGTTGAAGAAGATAGACGATATCTGTAAAAGCTGCCGCGTCCATAATCGCCGGGTATCGTTTTGAAGGTATTTTCCTCGCGTCAAGAAGTATTGAAGCCCTTCTTGCCGCCTCCTTTCCCGTAGAGATAAAATCAAGTCCCTCTATATCGGTTGACTGGTCGTGAAACCAGCCTGACCGGACTTCGCTGCCTTTCATCGCTACGGCAGAGAGAGAGCAGGAACAGAACCCCCTTTGCTCTCTTCGCTGAAAACCTTTCGTGCTGGCGACAAAGATCTCGCCATGTACTTCCGAGTAACCCGCTCCCTCGGTATTATCAATCGAGTTGTCGAACTCCAGAGCCGCCTTCTCCATTTCACGGACTCCATCGATTTTTATCCCGGTCTGATCCTTGTCAAAGGAATATGGGCCACAGGAAACTTTATCGATGAACGGCAGGGCCGGAGCAAGAATATCTTCCTCGACAGGCATCGAACACCTGGCGTTGTCCTTTGCTTCTTCGACGGCAGCTCTGATCCCGTCCGGACTGAGATCGTTTGTCGACGTGAAACCGGCTCTTCCTTCTTTAAACAATCGTATCCCTACCCCCTCGTCCCTCGACCTGTCGATCGATTCGAGTTCTCCCCTGTAGATTTCTACCTGGAGCTCGTTCATTACTTCTCCGTATACTTCACATTGATACCCTCCGGAAGAAGCGATATCGAGGATCATTTCGATCTTGTTTTCCAACAGGAACCCTCCAGCCACCACCAGGCCAGGCCTAATATTCATAGAACTTGGAACCGAAATTCAGCAGCACGCCTATAAAAAAACAACTGACCATCATGGAGCTTCCCCCGTAACTTATAAAAGGAAGCGGCAACCCTGTCACGGGAGCGAGACCGATCGTCATACCGATGTTTATTATCACGTGAAAGGCGAAATACGATGATATCCCGATCAGCGCGATGGAGGCGAACCGGTTTTTGACTTTTGTGGCCAGCGTGAAACCCCTGGCTATGATTATACTGAAAAGAATAAGGACTATCAGACTGCCAATGAATCCTCTTTCCTCAGAGAGTACCGAGAAGGCAAAATCACTGTGGCGTTCCGGCAGGAAAGCAAAAAGTTTCTGGGTCCCCTTAAGAAATCCTTTTCCGGCGAAACCTCCCGATCCTACCGCTACCTTCGACTGGTAGACCTGCCACCCCATGCCAAGTATATCCGATTCAGGCCGTAAAAACGCCAGTATCCTTCTCTGCTGATAAGGTTTCAGGGATCCGATAAGGTCCGGAACGGCCAGCATGACGGAAAGATTTATCACAACAAGCATTATACTCTGAAAAAGGTGCTTCCTTCTGGTATATGCGATGACAAGGATCACCAGGAAGAATACGAGAAGCGGAAAAGGATAGTCGCCGGCGGCCAGCGCGCTCTGGCTGTATATCGTCAGAAAGGCGCTGATAGCGGGGGTTATGAAGAGAATGATCAATCCTTCATTCAATCCGCGCCAGTAAAGGACCGAAAGTAGTATGGCCGGAAATACCAGGGCAGTCCCGAGATCAGGCTGCTTGAGAATGAAGAGAAAAGGGACGCCGACTATGATCATCGACAGAAGAAGAAAACGAAGCCTGTTCGGATCGTGCCTTTTTTCAGCGAGGAACCTCGCCATGATAAATACAACCGCTACTTTCATCACCTCGGAAGGTTGAAACCGGAATCCGCCCATGTTTATCCATCTACTCGATCCTTTGAGCGGCTCGAGCAGAAGTACGACTATAAGAAGGATCAAAGCTACGAAATAAAAGATGATGGCCGTGCCTTCGAAATACCTGAAGGGGATCCTGAACGCGGCGATCATCACTGCCAGTCCCGCGGCGCTCCATATGAGCTGCCGGTGAAAATATCCGCTTCCTCCCGAACCGAAGGTCTCCCTCAGCTCGACAGGGATATGGCCAACGGAATAGAGGTTGAAAAGCCCTATCGTTATGAGGATAATGACCGGTATGACTATCATCCACTCGATGTTTCGAAAGATCCTCTCGACCAATTCTCACCTTCCCGCTCTGTCCAGCCTGTCTGTGTCTGTCCTTGCCATTCTTCGCCCTTCTCCATCCGGCTTCCCGGACGCCGGACGAACGTCATCCTGCCTGGCATCGCCCCTCGACGAAATATGGGGATTGAAGTAGGCTGAAAATATTTTCCGGGCCATCGGAGCAGCCACAGCCCCTCCGTGTCCGGCGTTTTCCATCACGATCGCGATCGCAATCTCTGGATTCTCCACGGGAGCATATGCCACGAAAAGAGCATGGTCATTGCCCGAATTCTGAGCAGTCCCAGTCTTTCCCGCTATCCTGATCCCCGAGATCGCGCAGGCTCTTCCGGTTCCACTCTCGCCGGTAACGACATCTTCCATCGCGTTCTGAATAAAATCCAGGATCTTCTGATCGATCTGCGGAATCGTGATGGACGATCTGTCGTTGCCGAAGACTGTCGCTCCCTCGGAGTCGACCACCCTGTCTACGACATGCGGTTGGATCCTTTCTCCATTATTGGCGATCATTGCCACCATCTGACAGAGCTGGACCGGAGTCGCGAGGACTTCTCCCTGGCCGATCGAAAGGTTGAGAAGGTGGCCCTTTGTCCACTTGCGTTTTCCAAACCTACGGTCGAAATATGAATGGTCGGGAAGAGTCCCTCTTGCTTCGCTGGGCAGATCGATCCCCGTCTTTCTTCCAAGGCCGAAAAGCCTTCCCGCGTAAGCGAATTCATCAGCTTCCGTCCTTTCACCGAGCTGGTAAAAATAGACATCGCATGAATTGACGATCGCGTCAAAAAGGGCCGACGAACCATGCCCCTCCGGTTTCCAGCATCGGAAATACCTGTTCCCGAACTGGTATCCTCCATAACACGGTTCGAATCTCTCGGTCCTTGATACCCTTTCGAAATTAAGCCCGGCGTACGCGGAGATCAGTTTAAAAGTCGAGGCGGGAGGATAAGTCGCCTGAACTATCCTGTTAAACAGTGGTTTATCAGGGTCTGCAAACAGCTCGTTCCAGTCATCAGCGCTTATTCCGCCCATAAAGATATTCGGATCGTATCCCGGACGACTGACGGCGGCAAGCACCGCGCCCGTCTCGGGATCCATCGCCATGACACACCCTTTATCCCAGTCGAAGGCCTCCTCTATCGCCTTCTGCAGATCGAGGTCTATCGTCAGGATAAGATCACAGCCCGGGACCGGCGGCCTGGACTGAACGAATCCCTCGAACACCTCGTCTTCTTCGATCATGTCATATTCTCCGACACGTATCCCTTCTGCGCTGATCTCGACTATTCTGACTCCATCCTCTCCCCTGAGATATTCTTCGTACATGAATTCTATTCCTGTCCTGCCTGTTATATCTCCGACCGAAAATCTCTCTTCCCCCTTCAGTTCCTCGTCAGTCACTTCTCCGACGTAGCCGAGCAGATGCGAGGCCAGATCACCTTCCGGGTACTGCCTTCGGTGCTTCATCACCAGTTTGAAAAAGGGAAAGAAAGCCCTGTTTTCCATTAGTATCGATATCTGTGATTTCTGGGCTGCCTGGACGACAGTCATCTCCCTTCCGTCCGGGTAGCGTTCTGTCCATTCTACCAGGTTAAGAAACATCTTTTCCTCATCGATATCGAGCCAGTCGCAGGCAAGGCGGAGCCTTTCCTCTTTCCCCGCGAGCTTTCCCGGAACGACACTGATCTGATAGACGGGGACATTCACTACAAGCTTCGATCCATCGGAAGATTTTATCACTCCTCGCGGCGCGACGATCCGTTCACGTTGAATGCGGTTGGATATCGCGAGCTTGCTGTAATAATCCTTGCGGATCACTTGGAGGTAGAAAAGCCTTGAAAGCAGGATCGATGTCACACCGATCACCAGGATCAGCAGGATCCTTTTTCTGTGGTTGAAATAGAACTCGCTCTGCCTGTCAAAATCCGCCACCTGATCGCACCGTCCTCCCGGGCAGAATATCGATTGCTTTGATCACTATTATCCCTGCCACGGCAGTATAAAGAGCCGAAAGGATAGAATACCGGAAAAAAGTCACAAATACGCTGAGCGCGTCGAACGACAGGGTTATATTCAGAAGGATGACGTCCCCTGCCAGCGCGGAGAGGAATATCAGAAGCCCCTTGAAGAGTGAATTATCGGGAAGCAGGTCGGAGGCGTACCTGGCGATGATATATCCGGTGAGTGATTTTACCAGCGCGTTCATCCCCAGATATGAAGCGTTTCCCAGGTCCTGGAGAAACCCGAGTAGAAACCCGATGATCACCGCCAATACCGGCCTGCGATCCATTACCATGACAATCAGGAGGATAAGGACGAAATCGGGAGAAGCCTCCCCGAGGGAGACGGTGTGGGCGACAGTCACCTGAAGGATGAAGACGATGGCGGCCGCGAGCACCATTCGGATTATATTCAAAGGTCACTCCTTGTTCTTTTCGGCATTGATTATATTCTCCAGTTGCTCAAGGATCTCTCCGCTGTCCCAGTTCCGCCCTCCCGTGACTATGAACAATTCTTCAAGAGTGTTGAGATCAGTCATGCTGACCACGCTGACTTTTCTCGAGAGGCCCGCCTTTTCCTCGGCGACCTGGAATACCGTCCCCACGGGAAATCCTTTCGGCATGACCAGGCCGAGACCACTCGTGAGAAGGGTGTCTCCCTTTAGCACATCCTCTTCACTCCCGATATAGTCAAGTCTGAAAAGGTCACCTCTTTCCCAGTTCAGGATTCCGACGGTCCTGCTCCTCTTGTCTATGCAGCTGACCGAGATCGCCTTGTTATTGATAAGGAGTACCCTTGAAGAGGCGGGAAAAACCTGTACGACTTTTCCCGCCAGTCCCTTGTAACCGACGACGGTCATCCCCGCCGCGACCCCGTCTTCGCTTCCCTTGTCCACCGTCAAGGAATGATGAAAAAGATTGGAGCTGCGCGCGATCACTTCGCATGGAAGAAATCTGAAAAAAGAATCCTCCCGAAACCCGAGCATCTCTCGAAGCCTGTTTCTCTCATCCCTGAACTGGATAAACCTCTCGCGTTCATGAGCGAGTGAAGCGGCAATCTTTCTCAGTTCGAGGTTTTCCTCTCTCAACCTGTCGATATCAGAGAAATAATCCTCCACCCTCTCTACTGGATAAAGGAGCACCGAACTTATCGCTCTTGCCGAGTTGATCTGGTCTGTCTCGCCGCGAGTCAGCATGAAGATCGACAACGCGACAGCAGCGGCCAGGACCGACTTTTCCAGATGCTTATCAAAGAGGAAAGAAATGATCTGCATTTTACAACCGGCTGCTCTTCATGATTATCCGCTCGTAAGTGTGAAGATTGCCAAGTATCTTACCGGTACCCAGAACGACGCAAGTGAGCGGGTCCTCCACGATATTAATAGGCAGATTGGTCTCTTCCTTCAGAAGCACGTCGATGCCCCCGAGAAGAGAACCACCGCCGGTCATTACGATACCTCTATCAACGATATCGGCTGCCAGTTCCGGTGGAGTCTGCTCCAGGGCTGTCTTGAGAGCTGCGACTATCTGGCTCATCGGTTCGGCAAGCGCTTCCCTGATCTCGACGCTTGATATTCTGAGAGTCTTTGGAATACCGGAGACAAGATCGCGTCCCTTTATCTCCATCTCTTCTTCCTGTCCCAGATTGGTAGCCGAACCTATGACCATCTTGACATGTTCGGCAGTCTGGTCTCCGATCAGGAGGTTATAAGCTTTTTTGATATGCTGGACGATGACCTCGTCCATCTTGTCTCCGCCGACACGGATCGAGATATCAGTCACTATACCGTTGAGCGCGATCACTGCTATCTCAGTCGTCCCGCCGCCGATATCTATCACCATATTACCGGACGGTTTATCGACGGGAAGTCCCACGCCGATCGCTGCCGCAATAGGCTCGGCGACAAGATATACCTCTCTTGCCCCCGCGTTCTGCGCTGAATCGATGACCGCCCTGCGCTCGACTTCAGTGATACCCGATGGAACGCTGATGACGATCCTTGGGCGTATAAAGAATTTCTTCTTCTGCGACTTTCTGATGAATTCCCTCAGGAGTACTTCTGTAATCTCGAAATCGGCGATCACGCCATCTTTCATCGGCCTGATTGCCACGATATGATCGGGAGTCTTTCCAAGCATCGCCTTGGCCTCGATACCGACGGCATAAACCTTTTTACTTTTCTGGTCGACTGCCACGACAGACGGTTCATTGAGTACGATCCCGCTTCCCTTGAGATATACAAGAGTATTGGCGGTCCCGAGATCTATAGCTATATCATTTGAAAAATAATTGGCAATGCGACTTAACAAAGTCATCCCTTCCTTTCAGATATCGAACAATCCCCGTTCCCTTAAACTTACAAAGCTGTCATCACCGACTATTATATGATCGACCAGGTCAATACCCATCAGGTCGCCGCACTGGTTGAAACGTTTCGTCAGTTCCTTGTCTTCCCGGCTCGGTTCGGGGTTACCGGTCGGGTGGTTGTGTACGATTATTATTCCCGCCGCGCTGGCCAGGACCGCCGCCTTGAATATCTCTCTCGGATGCACAAGCGCCGCGTTCAGAGAGCCTATCGCGACCGTCACTATCTTCAGTATCCCGTTTCTCGTATCAAGCAGCAGAGCCTTGAAATGCTCGCGGTCGAGGCCTTTCATCTCCGGAATCATCAGCCAGGCGACATCCTCCGGTCCCCGGACTTTTCTCAGCTCTTTTTTCCGGCTCGATACGATGCTGCGTTTCCCTATTTCAAACGAAGCCTTGATCCTTATTGCACCGGCTCTTCCGATCCCTCTTATATCCATCAGTTCTTCCAGCCCGGCGCTGCCCACCTCTTCAAGGCTGCCGTACCTGTCCACCAGCTCCTGGGCGATCGAACAGCTTGAACCGAAAGCTACCGGACCGAGCACAAGAGCGATAAGCTCGCTGTCTCCGATCCTGTCGAAACCGCGGAAATACCCTTTGGATCTGAGGGTCTCCAGCGATAAACCTGATTTCTTTCTCACAACATCCACCACCCCGCATCCTTGCTGAAAGCTATCAGAAGAATATCTTTTATTCAAGTTTTTTAATGGCTCATCGAATACTGCCGGAATCAGTCGGCAAGTGGCGTCGACAACACACCCATGCCGCTCAACCTTTCGATCTCGGAAACAGCATAATCGGCCCAGCTGTCGCCTGGGTGTTCCTTTACCAGCCTCCTGTAGCAGGAATACGCCTCCGCATACCTGTTGAACCTTCTTTCGTGTATTCCGGCCATTCTGAGCAGTATAAAGGGTATCTCCGGCGAAAGGGAATATCTTTCGATAAAATTCCTGTACGCGGCCACCGATGTATTGTATTTCAGGGATCTCTCCAGGCCGAACGCAAGATCGAGATGTACCGGTTCCTGAAGCGTAAAACCGGGAATAGAGCGCATGGCCTCGGTAAAGACCTCCTCTGCCAGTCCTCTCTCAGAAGAGCCCAAATACCCCGTTATCGCTTCTGTATAGTGATATCTCGCCTGTCCTTTCTCCATCGTGCAGAGAAAAGCCCTGGCAGCTTCAGCGTGAACAGCGAAATCACAAGGACATTTATCAAGATAATTGAAATATTCCCCCTGCGCCGCAAACCACTCGGATCTTTCGAAATGTCTCCGCGCCTTTGTCAGCAACGATTCAGCCGCCGCGCTTTTTCTCGCTCCAAGAGCTGCGGCGATCAGATATCCGCAGACAAATCCGCCGATATGCACGCTGTAGGCGACCTGTACTCCTTCCACGCCAAACTGCATTATCGAATTGACGCTCTGAAACAGCACCCAGAAGGCTATCGCCATCCACCCGGGAACGAATCTTCTTCCAGCCCTGTTGATCCCCTGAAGCGGCATGAATATCCAGTAAGCCACCCGGATCCTGCTGAAATAGAATCTCGCGATGAAGGCGCCGAGAAGGCCGGAAGTCGCCCCTGATGCCCCCAGTATGCCGTAGCCGAGATACTGAGGGGACAAGATTCCCGTCAGTATCGTGTGAAACCATACTCCAGACGCCGCCGAAAGGGAAAATATCAGGAAAAACTTCCCGGGACCGAACCTGTCCTCTATGACCTTACCGAATACATAGAGGTAAACGATGTTTCCAATAAGATGGATGTACCCGGCATGCATGAAAACGTGGGTCAGCGATGTGGCAAGGGAGGGATTTGTCGGGTAGAATATCAGCGATACCAGTTTCCATGAGTACTGGAAGGGAAGATATCTGTAAAAAAGAAAAGTGATTACTGAAGTCAGGACGAGAAAGACGGTTATGACCGGAGCCTTGCGGGTGTTGATATCAAGTCCGACCGGAAAATAGTAGAAAAAATACACATTTGCCACCTTTAGATGAATCTCCTCCCGGTTTCCTGCAAATAGCAGACCATAAAAGGGTCAAATGCCGATAAAGGGGGAAAATGTGAGATAAGCAGCAGGAACAAAAAAAACGGGAGGCCCAGGGGCCTCCCGCAAGAATCAGTCCTTGCCCTATCGACTTTAGAAGTGATAGACAGCGCTGATCATGCCGATCGGTGTCATTTCGTTGTCATAGTTGTTCTGGAAACCGGTCAGCCAGTAACCCATGCTGAAAGGAACGTCCTTGTTCAGCACGCAGTCGATGTCGAAATCACCGAAGTGGAATCCGAGACCGAGGTTCCAGGCGAACTGGTTCCAGTTGTACCCGTCATCCTCGTATGTCTGCCAGTACTCCTCTGAATCATCAGCGTCGCTCCAGCTGTATCCCCACTTCGACAGGGACTTCGAGCAGCCGGTCCTGAAGGTCAGCCAGTCGGTAAGATCGCTCTCGAGGGCGAGGATGAACTTCGGCATCGTCTTGTAGGTGACTTCCCATGTATCCTCATAGTCTTCGGTATATCCCGAGGGCTCGCCTTTCCAGTAAGCGAAAGGCTCGACGGCGAAGAGGATCATGTTGTCCTCGTTGACGTTCATATTGGCGCCGATACCGAATTTGAATGCCATCGTCTTGAACCCGTAACCTTCGTTGTTATAGAAATCCTCAACGGGGCTGTAGGCGAGATCTTTGGTCGAGAAGTCGATGTATGGCACGAATGTCAGATCTTCTCTCCAGTCATAGAAGAGGCGGCCCCTGAAAGCCATCATTTTGCCTGGATCGGCCGTACGATCATCTTCTATGTCGGTATAGGTATAGAGATAGCTCGCCTTGGTATAGTCGAAGGCGACGTCGGCGACCATATCCTCACCGATCTCCATGCGGAAACCGAGACCGATCGTCGTGTACGACTCTTTCCATTCCGATTCGTATGCTGTGCCGTAATCTGACTCGTACTTGTCGGCTTCGCTCGCGCGGCTGAAATAAAGGCCGAACGACATACCTTCCATCTGGTAGCCGTACATCATCATATATCTGTTGTACAGCGGCCAGTCGAAGATGTCGGAATCATCCCAGTCGTCGCCCCAGATATCGACAGCCATCCACTCGTCCTGATTGACGCCAGGCGTGTGTTCGACGAGGCCGATCGCCAGGGTTCCCCACGCACCATCTTCGCCGAGGGCGTAGGTCAGGCCGTAGGCAGCGGTGATATAATCCCATTCATCGTATTCCCAGTCGTTGTACATCGTGATCAGCATCAGGTTGGAATACGACGGAAGAGTCGCGTACCAGGTGCGGATATTGGCATCATCACAGATATAGGGAGCTACGTCCCCACCAAGAGCCATTATCCTGGCATCTGTGGCAAGCGCCGAGCCCGAAATGGCCATCAGGGCGACCATTGTCAAAACCGTAAATAACTTCTTCATTTCTACCTCCTGCAAGATCTTCCCTGTCGGGAAGAAGTATCAGGAACTTTTTCTATATTACCACGCAGATACGTGGATATGTTCCCATTCTGTTTTCTGTCTTTCACATGCGCTTTTCTCGCGCTACCCGGATGTTTCTATTCGCCCCCCCTTTCCGTCGATAAGGTCAAAAACCTGGAATCTGCGGCTTTCCCACAGTCCCGTCGAATTTCGATCTAAGCAGTACTCTTTCGAGTTCCAGCCTGTAATAACCGGGAAATCCTCCTTTCAGAAAACCCGGATATTCGTATTCATTTTTCGGGCGCAAGGTTAGAACAGAGCTAATATCATGTCAATAACTTTTTTATGAAAATCTTAACTTTTTTTTAACATGCTATTTCGAGATCTTCCGGACGGGAGAAAAAATCACCATTAAAACAAGACGCTTCAGGAGATGACAGATCGACCGAAAACAAGTTTTTTCGCCAGTTTTTCTTCATATAAAATATCGCTCTCTCTGTAGCTGTTTATCCTTACGTCTCCGAATGAATGGATGAATCTACCATCTCCCATCGCCATGGCGACATGGGTGATCTTGTCGCCGTCGGCGAAAAAGAGAAGGTCGGCGGGGAGGGCGGAATCGATATCGGCTTTTGGGATAATCATCCCCACAGCCGACTGCTGGTCGGCGTCCCTGGGCAGCCGCATTCCCTCCATCAGGTAGACCCTCTTTACCAGTCCGGAACAGTCGAATCCCTTCGCCGAAGTCCCCCCCCATATATACGGGATGCCAAGGAATTTTTCCGCGCGCCCTATGATCGCGTCCCTTCGAGGAGGCCCCTTGACTACAGGTCCAAGGAAATCAGTGGGAAAATATCCGGTTTTACCTCCGGGAACACCGATCAGCGAGAACCTTCCATCAGTACCGAGTATCTCAACGAGCGTCCCGGAGACGAGATCGGTCACCGGTATGCTGTTCGGATCGACAGTCGAAAGAAGATATCCGACATTGATCTCGACTCTCGCTCCGGCGCTCCCGACATGTTTTTCGATATCTGCTCTCCGCGCGCTCGCCACCGACCAGGACCTTACCCATCCGTGATAGCCGTCCTCGAGCTTCACAAAATACCAGTCCCCCCTGCTTTCGAGAGGAATCATCGTCTCGCCCATGATCGCCTGCGTGATCAGTTCCGCCGAGTGCTCCGGGCCTCTCCTCAGATCGACTACGCTCGATGTCGCCCAGAGGATATTCTCATCCTCACTACCAGGGACCGATATCTCGATAACCATTCCATCAGCCGACCTGGTGATCAGCGGGAATCCGGCCTCTTCCACCGCCGGGAGATCCTCGATGGAGGCGGTGACAGCCCGGGCCAGTTCGATCGTGCTCAACCTGGCAGTCACCCCGCCGGCCGGTGAAAGAGCGACTCTCGACCAGCTGGAGCGCCAGTCGAGACCGAGTTCCTTCTCCTTGAGGGAGATAAGGCGAAGCAGGTATTTTATCGACTCGTTCATCATCGATCGATTCTTCCCCGGCTCGTCCAGGCTAATCGAGGCCAGGCTGAAAACCATCATTGAATATAACCGCGGCCGCGGCCGGCTTAAAGACGACCGCCGAAGACCTCGGATCGAGCGCGTCCCTTATACCATCGCCGACAAGGTTAAGTGAACAGATAGTGGCTGTCAATACAAGGCCCGGAAAAAGTGTAAGCCAGGGAGCGCTGCGCATGAAAACGATTCCCGTGGAGATCATCCTTCCCCAGCTCGGAGCCGGAGGCTGGACTCCCAGGCCGAGGAAACTGAGGCTCGCCTCCGCCATCACCGTAATACCGAGTCCCAGGGTATATATCACTATCACCGGGGAAATGCACTGGGGGAGGATATATGACCAGACCAGCTTCAGATCTCCCGCCCCGGCCGCTTTCGCCGCCTGGACGTATTCCCGGTCCTTGACGCTCATCACCTGGGCCCTTACAAGCCTGGCGACCGATGCCCAGCCTATCGCTCCAAGCGCTGTGAAAAGGGAGATCATCCCCGGGGAGACTACCGCCATGATCGCTATCAGAAGAAGAAGGGCTGGAAAGGCGAATGTGATGTCAGCCATCCTCATGATCACCGAATCTGTCCTGCCACCGAAGTACCCCGCCAGCGTTCCCAGAAGAAGCCCCAGCAGCAGAGAGATCGTCCTCGCGAGAAATCCCACTCCAAGCGATATCCGCGCTCCGAAAACGACCCTTGCCAGCAGATCGCGACCGAATGAATCGGTGCCGAATGGGTGGCCCGGCGAAGGAGAGCGAAGCGAATTGTCAAGGTCTATCATATCCGACCCGGAAGGAAAGATCAGGTCGGCGAAAAGAGCCATCGTTATTATCACGAAGAGGAAGACGAGCCCGGCAACCGCCATCCTGTTGCGCAGGAACTCTCTGAAGAATCTGTTCCGGATCTTCATCAGTCTTTTCCCCCCTGCCTGATCCTCGGATCAATAAATCCATAACTTATGTCTACCATAAGGTTTACAAGGATAAATATCACCGCCATAAAAAGGATCGATCCCTGGATCACCGGAAAATCCCTTTTCAGCACAGCCTGGACGACATATCTGCCAAGCCCCGGCCAGCCAAAAATAGATTCGGTAAGGACGGCGCCGCTGAGATAGCTGCCGAAATCAGTCCCCACGATCGTCACAACAGGTATAAGGGCGTTGCGGAAGATATGTTTTCCGACGACGGTCGATTCACCCAGCCCTTTCGCCCTCGCCGTCCGCACAAAATCCTCATTTCCCGCGTCGAGAAATCCCGATCTTGTCACTCTCGCGATAGTCGCCATCGAGGCGAATGAAAGGGTAAGAGCGGGAAGGATCAGATACCTGAGCGATCCCCCGCCATACCCCGAGGGAGGTAAAAGGGAGAGCTTGATGGAAAAGAAATAGATCAGAATAAGCCCGAGCCAGAAGACGGGGATCGAGACTCCAGCCAGAGAAAGCGCCATCAGCGGCCTGCCCAGCCAGGGAAATCTTCCCCACGCGGCAAGCCCCCCGGCAAGCACGCCTCCGGTCACGGCCAGGAGCATCGCGCTGACGGCAAGTACGGCAGTCCTGGGGAAACGCTCCCCTATGCTCTCGCGCACCGGCCTCCCGGTGGAAAACGATCTGCCCAGATCAAACCTGGCGAGCCTGCCAAGGTAGCTGAAATACTGGACTACTACAGGCCGGTCAAGACCGAGGTCTTTCCTGATATTGTCGAGCGTCTGCTGATCGTACCTCTCGCCGGCCAGCGAAAGTACGGGATCGCCCGGGATCACGTACATCAGGAAAAATGTCACGGTAACGACTCCGAAGAGTATCGGGACAAGCATTATCAATCTTTTGACAATAAATGACGTCAAGACCAGCTCCTACCTGAACCTTGTCTCGAGAAAAAGCCTGCTTGTGAATATCAGCGGGATCTCGTAGCGATCCAGCCTGTATGAGACGACCTCGTATCTTACCGGGAACCAGAGAAATATCCATGGGGCATCATCGTATATCATTTTTTCCGCCCTCCGATAGATATCGTTTCTCGCTCTGTAATCCCCGCACAGAACGGCAAGGGAGAGGAGTGAATCGACCGCCATTGACGCGTATCCCGACCTGTTACCTCCCCCGCCACGGTTCGCCGAATGGAAAAGAGGAGTCAGAAAATTCTCCCTGTCGGGGTAATCGGCGAACCAGTCGAGATAGAAAGCGTCAGGAGTCCCCTTGTCCACTGCTTCCTTGAAAGCTCCCCATTCACGGGTCACTATTTTCACATCTATCCCCACCCTTGAGAGGTATCCCTGGACAGATTCGAGTATCCTCCCGCTTTCAGGGTTCTCCCTCTGCCATATCTCCATCGTGAATCCATCCTCAAGGCCGGCGCTGGAAAGCAGATCTCTTGCTTTGTCAGGATCATAAGCGTATCTCTCTTCATCTCGCGGATTTCCCTTTAAGCCTGGAGGCACCGGTCCGCACGATCTCTTCGCCGCGCCGAAAAGGACCCTGGCAATGATCGTCTCCACATCGATCGCGTGGTTGAGAGCCTGGCGCACCCTTACATCGTTGAAGGGATACATGCAATTGTTCAACCCGATATATACGACTCTCAGTTCCTCTTTCTCGAGAAGCCTCATACCGGCCGATCTCCAGATATCGAGTTCAGCCCGGGGGACTTCGAGGATATCGAGGCTGCCCGTCTCGAATTCGGCGATCCTTGTCATCGATTCGGGGATGATTCGAAACGATACTCCCTCGACATCCCTGTTATATTCAGATGAATGAAGATTTCGATCGAGAACAAGCTCGTCTCCTTCACGCCACGCGGAAAGCTTCCATGGCCCCGAACCGCAGGGATCCCTGCCGTAATCGACCCCGGCGCCTCGGACCTGTTCCTCACAGACGATACCGGCCGGCGGCATCGAAAGGAGGCTGAGGAAATGAGCGACGGGGTGATCCAGGATCAGCACGACCGTTGAATCGTCTGGAGCGAGGATGGAACTCCCGTCGAATACTCCTCCACGGTGATAATCCCCGGCGCCGGCCAGCGGGTTCAGGACCCACCATCTCGGCGATGCCGTCGCGGGATCGAGGAGTCTTTTGAAGGAGAATAGTACATCGCTCGATGTGACGCGCCTTCCGTTGGAAAACCCGCTCCGACCGAGGATAAAGGTGTAGACGAGACCGTCTTCCGAAATAGTCCAGCTTTTTGAGAGCGCCGGAATGATCTTTCCCCGGTCGTCGAACCGGACGAGATTGGAGTGTATCATGGAGGTCAGGGTCCCCGAGGAATAATCGACGGCGAGGACGGGATCAAGAGTCGTCGGCTCAGTCTGCAGAGCCAGCCTTATGACAGGCAGCCGGGTCCGGTCCGCGCAGGCCGCGAGAATCAAAAATGACAATACGATCGCCGAGGCGGGCCATGCCGCTTTTCGAGATATCCTAGTAATACCTTGTTTCAACGAGACGATATTCTCCTCCATGCATCGTGTTTCTGAAAATATAGACGATACTCATCCGGTCATAATACCACAACTGGTATTCGCTCCCGTAATTGAAGGAAGTGCCTGAACGATCGAGCATCCTGTCGGGTCTTCCGTGGCGTATATATACCCTTCCCATATCAGTATCCCATCCTGGCCTGCTCTTCGAAAATGTATTCAGAGCGAATTTCAACCTGACGAGAAATTCGCTCAGCTGCTCATTCACTACCGTCCCCGGACTTGTGTCACGCCTCCTCCAGAACTGGTTCCATTGTTCGAGACGCTCCGAGGCCGGGGCACCCCGAAGGGATTCGAGATCCTCGTCATCGGCCACAAGAGAAAGCAGCTCCAGCAATCTGGGGAAATCCTTCCCGAGGAGTCTTCTGTTCAGCAGTATGTCAAAGCTGTCGTTTCTTTCAGTCTTTATTCCCGTCTCTCGTATTACCGCCGAGATCGAGAGATCGTAACTTCCGATCTCCAGTTCATCTGCATTTATATCAGTGCAGAGACCGACCAGGGACCGCGCTTCGATATCTACTGGAAAAGTGTTATAGAACTTCACCCTTCCACCCCTGTCCGAGATCTTGATCGAAATGTCGCAATCTGCCCCGCGATCAAGGCTTGTCGGGGCAAGGAGCTCGAGATATACCCTGATCCATGAATCGAATTCCAGGAATGACTGATCCTGGAGATGGATAAAGTTGTCGCTCAGGGTGTCGCAGCGCGACACACGCAGTTCTCCAGCCGGAGGAGAATCATCGGAACCTCTCCTTCCGGGCATACTGAAGACCGGATTCTCGATCCGGACCGCATCATCATCGGCCCCGGTTATCCTGATATCGACTTCCCTGCTGATCTTCCTCGAACTGCCAAGCATCTCTATGATCACTCCGACCCTGTACCTTCCCGGTTCTATCGGGAAATCCCTTTTGACCGACGCTTTGAGGCTGATCGACCTGGTATCCATATATGAAGAAGCGGCGACCGATTCCTCCCAGACCTCTCCCCGGACCTCCCCGTTTTCCCTGTCCTCGATGTTAAGATAGACCCTTAAATCGGCCTGGTAAAAACCTGTTTTTCTGAAAAATATCAGTGAACGATAGTCGACCGCTGCGTTTACTCTTATCAGGATCCCTTTTTCCCTGTCATTCCTCTGGCTGATCGACAGTTCAAAGGGAGCATCGGGAGAATTCATCCTCATCTGCCCAGCCAGGTCTCCCGGGTGAAAAAAGACAGATAAAGCGAGCAGTATCAACCCCGCGTGCCGCGGTGCCGTGGACCGTTCGTTATCCTTACCGTAATACATCATGACCGACCTCCCTCCGATAAAGTATAGACTTCAACTTCTTCAGTGGCAAGATATAAGGAGGAGTATCAATCCAGGTACACGCGCTTGCCGAGAGGAAAAGGGGCAACAGGTCCTACGCTTGGCCGGGATGACACGGTCCGCGGGCGAAGACCTAGTCGTAATGAAGAGCTTTGATCGGGTCCATCCTGGCAGCCCGGTTTGCCGGATAGATGCCGAATATTATCCCTATCGAGGCGGAAAATACAAAAGCGATCACAATCCATATGAAAGGTACCGAATATGGGAACTTGATCAGATTAGATACACCCCTGGCCGTTAACAACCCGAGAAAGATCCCGATCAAACCTCCGGTGCCGGTAAGAGTAGCGGCTTCTATGAGAAATTGCTGCATTATATCGTTTCTTCGCGCTCCCATCGCCATCCTTATCCCCACTTCCCTGGTCCTCTCCGTCACCGAGATCAGCATGATATTCATCACGCCGATCCCCCCTACCATAAGGCCGATCGATGATATGACGACAAGGATCAGTCCTATGCTTCCGGTCACGTTATTGAGCATCTCCTTGAAGGTCTCGGAAGTCGTCACGTGAAAATCACTTTTCTCCCCCACCGGCACTTTCCTTCTCGCTCTTAGAAGAGCGGTGACCTCCTCGTCCCCCTCCTCAAGGGTATACCCTTCCTTGATAGTAATACCGAGCTGGTAATCGTCAAACCTGCCGGAGAGGTCCTTACTGAAGGTAGTATATGGTATAACGGCGAAGTTGTCCCCGATGCTCCCCAGGATATGTTCCCTCGATCTCATCGAACCTACCACGGTATATTCATGGTTCCCTATCTTTATCTGTTTTCCCACCGGGTCGCGGTTCGGGAAAAGATCCTTTGCCGGCCCGTACCCGAGGACTACGACCCTTCTGCTTTTTTCAAGCTCGAATTCGGTAAAAAACCTTCCGTCAGCCACCTGGATACTGAACATGCTCCCGAAGTTCTCCGAGCTTCCCATCACCTGGATCAGATTGGTCCTCTCTCCCTCGAATCGCAGGACCCACATCCTTCCACTGGGGTCTATCTCAAGGTCGACCTTGTCGACGCTCTGGCAGTTTTCCTCGATCGCTTCGGCATCATCGGCTGTAAACTGCTTTCTGCGGTACATATCGCGCCGGTCCTGGGAATCTCCGAACGGATCGAACCTCGATACGAAAAGATATGGCCTGTTCGCCGAGACGATATCCTCCCGCACTCTCTCTCCCAGACCCGACATGACCGTCACCATCGCGAGCACCGTAGTGACTCCGATCGCTACTCCGACGATAAGCAGGCTTGACCGCATCTTGTGATTACGTATCACCCTTATCGCCTGATGAAAATTCTCAAGCCAGACCTGTTTGCGTTTCTGCTTTGAGGGGGCGAAAGATGATGTTTTTTCACTCATCGAATCCTCTTTCTCTGATCGAGCGCTATTCATGGTGGAGCGCGACGACCGGATCAAGCTTGGCAGCCTTGTTCGCCGGATAAGTCCCGAATACCAGGCCGATCAGGAATGTGACGACCAGTCCGGCGACG
This sequence comes from Candidatus Krumholzibacteriota bacterium, assembly GCA_016932415.1. Lineage (NCBI taxonomy): Bacteria > Candidatus Krumholzibacteriota > Candidatus Krumholzibacteriota bacterium. The sequence continues at coordinate 18,426 of JAFGCX010000013.1, read as the reverse complement.
ATCGACCATGGAGCTATAATGTAAGGAAGGGGAGAAACTATAGATATTATCGCAGCTATCGTGAACCCGATAAGTATCCCGAATATTCCACCGACAAGGGAAAGCGTTATCGATTCAACTATGAACTGCCAGACAATATTGGATTTTCTCGCCCCCAGGGCTTTCCTCAATCCGATCTCCCTGGTCCTTTCCGTCACCGAAACGAGCATGACGTTCATAAGGACTACTCCTCCGATGACAAGGGCGATAGATACAATAAAAATAAGGGCTTTGAAGATCGAAGATGATATCTTCTCCCAGAGAGAGATGAGATTCTGTGATGTTATAACGCTGAAGTCGTTCTCTTCCAACGGCCTTAGGCCATGCCTGATCCTCATCGCCATCGTCGCTTCATCCACTGCCTGGGTAAGCAGACCTATGTCGGCCGCCTTGACCTTGACACTTATCGAATTTCTCGCGCCATATTTTTTCAGGAAAGTCCTGATAGGTATGTAAACGAACCTGTTCCTTGATTCGCCGAACATCGTTCCACGGTCCTGAAGCACTCCGATCACCCTGAAATGCTTGTTTCCGATCTTGATCTTCCTGCCGATCGGATTAAGGCCCTTGAAAAGATGAATGTTTATATCCCAGCCAAGCACCGCCACCGCCGCGCTTGTCTCATCCTCCACGTGCGATATATGCCTGCCGAGATAGAGATCGACTTTCTCGATCACTGAATATTCGACCGATCGCCCTCTTATCTCGACATTATCCACCTCGTTCTCGCGAGCGAATACCGTTTCATTCGCGTCAGCCGCCGCGCCGACATATTGGGCCGATGGGATCCTTTCCTTGAGATAATCGATATCTTTCAGCCTGATGACCTTGTTTCTCGAAAGAGCTTCGAGAAAAGCGTCGAGGTCGGTTATCGCTTCAAAAAAATTCACTCTCTCGATCGAAAAGACATTACTCCCCTCGCCCGCCACCTCTTCCTTGACATAGTTATCGACTCCGCCGATTAGAGAGACCACCGCTATTACCGACATAGTACCGACAATATTTCCCAGCAGGGTAAGAAAGGTACGCAGTTTGTTTTCGCGCAGGGCGTTGATGGCGATCCTGATTCCCTGAAATATAAGCATAGTTATCGTCCCGGCAAATTTTAAAACCCGGAGGGGCTGATATCTTTTTAATTCTTCCTGCTTTTGGTGATTTTGACTCTCTGCCCGTCTTTCAGGTCTCTTATAGCCTTGAAGTTGCCGCTTACTACATCCTGATCGCCCTCGAGGCCCGAAATGACCTCAAAATATTTCTGGCTCGATATTCCCACCTTGACCGGCTTGAAAAGGGCTGATCCGCCATCCACTATGAAGACACCTTCTATCTCTTTCTCAGCTTCTTCCGTTTTCGTCGAATCGGTCTTTTCAAAACCCTTTATGTCTTTCGCTCTTCGCACGGTAAGGCTCTGGATCGGGATCGAGACGACTCCCGTCCTTTCGGCGACCGTGATCTCCGCGTCGGCAGAAAGACCCGGCCTGACTATCGGAATAGTATCTGTCACTGTTATGACGACCTTGAAATCGACACCCTGCTGCCCGGAGGACAGTATTGGGCTGTTGCCGATCTCCGTCACTTCTCCGGCGTATGATGTGTCAGGAAAGGCATCGAGAGTGATCTTCGCTTTATCACCGATATTTATATCGACGACTTCGGTCTCATCGACCTCGACTTCGGCCTCTATGGTGGACAGGTCGGCGATCGTCATCAGGATGGTGCCGGGATTATTCAGGGTCCCCATAATGGCGATCTCTCCTTCCTCGACATTCAGTCTTGTAACCACTCCATCCATACCCGCCGTGATCGTTACCTCTTTCAAATTGTGCGTGGCGCTCTGTAATACCGCTTTCTGCTGATCGATCCTGTGCCTGGCCGACTGAAGGGCCGAGGATGCCACGTCATAATCAGTCTGTGCTCTTTCGACTTCCTGGTCGGTCAGAAATCCCTGTTTGAAAAGCCTTGTGATCCTGTCGAGATCACTCTTCGATTTGTTGAACTGGACAAGCGCGCTCTTTTCCTCCGCAACGAGAGCCTCGAGGGAAGCCCTCAGCTGCGCTACGGTCGATTCGAGCTGTATAGGATCGATCTGGATGAGGAACTGTCCCTCCCTGACTATGTCGCCTTCCTTGACGGCTACTTCAGTCACCTTCCCGATAGTACTGGCGCTGATGTCGACCTGCCTTTTAGGACGGATGCTCCCCGAAGCCGATATGATCATAGAGAGATCCCTCTGCTCGCTCTTCTCCGTCTGAACAGGGAGCGATTTTCCTTTTTTAGCCTTGATATTGACTATTATGAAAAATGAGATGATTACGACAGCGCCCAGAATAATCCAGAATTTCTTTTTCATTGAACCCCCCTGACTGGCTCCTAAAAAATCAGAAATCAATTTTTCGCGATCATTTTATCTGATGATATCAAACCATCGAGCAATCTGACAACACGTTTGGAATGTTCGGCAATATATTCTTCATGAGTGACCATGATTATCGTATTCCCCGCGGAATGTATCGTTTTGAAAATACTCATGATCTCATTGCCGGTGCTGCTGTCGAGATTGCCGGTAGGTTCGTCGGCAAGAATAATCGATGGATTGTTGACCAGGGCTCTGGCGATGGCTACCCTCTGCCTCTGCCCGCCGGAAAGCTCGCTCGGTTTATGGGCAGCCCTCGCGGTAAGGCCGACTGCCTCGAGCGCTTTTTTCGCCCTCTCATTCCTTTCGTCAGCGGGTATTCCACCGTATATAAGGGGCAGTTCCACATTCTGAAGAGCGGTAGCCCGCGGAAGGAGGTTAAAAGTCTGAAAGACAAAGCCTATCTCCTTGTTCCTGATATAGGCAAGTTCATCATCACTCAGTCCACTTACTTCCTGGCCATTCAATGAATAAAATCCTGAAGTCGGCGTGTCGAGACACCCGAGTATATTCATCAGAGTCGATTTACCCGAACCTGACGGACCCATCACCGACAGGTATTCGTTCTTTGAGACCTGCAGGTCGACACCGGCCACAGCCCTTATCTTCTCCGCCCCGACTTCGTATACCTTCGTCAATTCTTTGACACTGATCAACATCCTGACTCTCCCATGTTCCTGCTATCTGCGGCAGATTCCTTATTTAATGCCTGTCCTTCGCCCCGTGGCACGGGCCAGATCGGCTACCGCGACGAGATAATCGCACCTTGCCTCTATGACATCGGCTTTCGCCTGCGTCAAGGCGACCTGGGCGTCGATAGTCTCAAGCATCGTTCCAGCGCCGACCCTGTATCTCTCTTCGGCCAGCCTTACATCCTCTGTCGCCTGTTCCACAGTCTCCGTCGCCACGTCTATTCTCTCACTTGCTTCGCGTATACCGAAAAGAAGAGATTTGATCTCCTTGACCGCCGACAACCTGCTTTTTTCAAGATTGTATTCGGCGATCCTGTAATCAGCTTTGGCTGAAGCGATATTAGTGCTGGTCATAAACCTGTCGAAAATATTCAGGCTTATGTAACCGGTAATATTCCATTGATATTCTTCCTTGAAGAAATTGAAATTTTCAGCCATCGCGCGATCGTTCCAGTAATATCCGAAGTTCGCCCCGATGACGGGAAACCATCCGCTTCTCGCCCTGGTGATACCCGATTTCGCCGCTTTTTTGAAACAATCGAGACTTTTAAGGTCCGATCTGTGTTCGATCGCGAAAGTGATCTCCTCTTCAGGATCGGGATCGACGATATCTATGATCAATGTCGTATCGACATCTATCAGCTGATCGGAGCGCGTGTTCAGAAGCGCCGCGAGTTCTTCCCTGGCCAGTTCGATCCGGTTGCGGGCGCTGATCATTGAAAGACGAGTATTTGAATAACGCACTTTCGCTTTCAGGACATCGGCCCTTGTTGCCGAACCGACCTCAAGAAGGGCTTCCGATCTTGACAGGTTCTTGCCCGCCTGTTCCATCGACTCTTCAGTTACAATATAAAGCATCTTGCTTCTGACCAGATTGTAATACGCCCTGATCACGTCCGCTGTCAAAAGATCCTTACTGTACTGAAACTGTTCCCTCGCCCCGTCCCTCGTGTGCCTCGCGTTATTGATTCGGCTGTAGTTTCCTCCTCCGTCGAAGAAGACCATGTCCGAAGTCATTCTGAACCCGTAGTTATTATAATCGAATCCGCTCGTCTGTACGGGGCGACCCTGGGAATCGAACTGGACCGATGAAGGTCCGTAATAGACATGCCCTGACGAAACGGCGGCGGAGAGATTCGGCAGCAGATTTCCGTAGCTGTATTTCACGGAACTTTCATACTTTTTCAGGTTCTCCCGGGCCAGATGGACATCCGGATTGTTTTTCAAAGCCAGGTCGATACATTCGTCGAGCGAAAAGACCTCCTGCGCCGACGCGGCCGAAGAAAAAACAGCACCTCCGGGCAACCCCGTAGAGGCGAAGGTCAGAAAGACTGCCAGTAATAATATCGCTACAGATCTCATACTCATACCTTTCTCCCGGTCAGAAATCCAGTTTGTTCAACGACAACTATTTAATTGTACGATTGAACAGGCTCCGAGGTTTCAAACAAGATTCATTCTATATCAAATGATAACGGTTAGTACATTAAAAAAGCCCGGAAGGACCGGGCTTTGAATTCGATGATTCTGATACCGGCATTATCTGCCGTGCAGTTTGAACCTGATCGGGACAGCCATCGAGGCTCTAACCGGAACTGTCCTCTGTTTGGCAGGTTTGAAGACAAACTGCTTCGCGGCCGTAATGGCAGCCCGTTCCATTGCCGGCGTGACGTCCGATTGAAGCACGCTCGCGCTCTCGACCTTTCCGTCGATCCCAACGACGACCCTGATAGTTACCGTGCCTTCGATACCCGCCGACTGTGCGAGGTTCGGATATTTCGGAGATACGTATTTGACAAGTTGAGGAGGTTCATCGAAGGCGTAGAACTCCTGCGCGTTTTCCGTCGGAGGCGGAGGTGGAGGCGGAAGATTGTCGATCCTGTCGAAACTCGTCGGAGCTATCTCGGTATCCTCATCCACTTCCTCCCCTTCTGCCGCTTCCATCGGGATTACCGGCTGATCGATCTCCTGGGGCGGAGGAGGCAATTCGAAATCGTCGGCAGTCTCTACGACGATAAACTCCTGCTCCTTCAACACGTATGGTTTGAACTCAAAGGGAGGAGAGAAATAGATCGTGACGAAATGTATCACCATGGCAGCATAGAGAGAATTCCTCAGATACCTGTTGTATCCTCCCTTAAACTCCTGATTTGCAATAGCTACTGTAGCCACCCTTTACCCCTTGTGTCGATAGGATCAATCATCGCCGACCGAGACGAATGTCACGTTTACGGCGTTGGCTTCTTTCAACTGCTCTATGATATCGGAGACAAGATTGTATTTCGTTCTGTGATCTATATTGAAAGCTACGATCAGAGCAGGGTTCTCTTCAAACCTTGATTTAATTACCGCGTCTATATAATCGACAGGTACGAGTTTGTCATTGATGCTGACCCTGTTATACCGGTCGGCCCATACATGAACGAGCCTTTCTCTTTCCAGTTCGCTGCCTGTCTCGGCTCTCGGCAGGGTAATCGGCAATCCTTCTTCCATCTTGAAAATCGTAGTCACCATAAAAAAGATCAGCAGAAGAAAGATGATGTCAGCCATCGATCCTGTGGGAATACTGCTTGCGACACCCTGAGTCTTGCTTATCTTCAAAACTATTCTCCTCTACGCGCCTGATTTCATAGTCCTCAACGATATGCGCTCGGCATTTGCCAGGCGCAGCTCATCGAGAATATCTATCATAAGACCATAATCGGCGTCAGGATGCGTCTCGATTACGATAACAGCTTTGCTGTTCTGAATCAGTTTGTTCTCGACGAAAAGTTTGAGATCTTCCAGCCTTACCGGCCCCGATCCCCTGACGACGATCGATCCGTTCGCGTACGCCTGAAGAACGACGACGTTGTCCTTCTTCAACTTCACGGATTTCGACTCCTGCCCCGGCAACGCCATCGGCAGCCCCTTTTCAACAGCGAACATCGTCGTCACCAGAAAGAAGATGAGCAGCAGGAAGTTGATATCCGACATCGATGAAGTACTGAATTCAGATGAGACTTTTGAGCTTTTCTTGATCATTTGTTCAGCTCCATACCGCTACTTGGAAATATTCAGTTCGATAAGCTCATTTACCAGTTCGGCCGATGCTTCCTCCATCTCGAGGACGAAACGGTCGATCTGGGACACGAAGAACGAGTGCCCTATGCTTGCCGGAATAGCGATTATAAGACCTGTAGCCGTCGTGATAAGAGCTTCCTCGATACCGGAGGCTACTACCTTGGCGCTTACCTGCTCCGCCGAAGCGATAGCGGCAAACGCGCTGATCATACCCGATACCGTACCAAGGAACCCGAGAAGCGGGGCTACCTGCGCCACTGTGGCGATCGCCACGAGGCCGCGCTCGAGAAACGAAGTCTCGATCGATCCGGCGGTCTCGATAGCTTCCTTTACCGCCTCCGGACCACGCCCCGACCTTAGAAGCCCCGAGTGAAGAACGGCCGCGATCGGACCTCTTGTGCGTTCACATACGCGCATCGCTCCGTCGATTCCCTCAGATTTGATAGCTCCGAGGACTTCCCCCATGAGCTTTCTCACGTTGACGCGCGCACGGGCGAGAGTAACAAGTCTTTCTATGATAAAGACGACTCCGACGATCGACGCTAAAAGGAGAGCATGCATGAAGTTTCCACCATCTACATACTTCTCGCCGATCCCGCTGTGCTTAAGGTTGTAGAGCACTACACCGAGTCTCTTTCTCTCGGCCATATCAGCGACATCATTAGCGACAACCATCGAATCATTCCTGGCTGTTCCAATTGAATCCTGAGCCGACTGCAATGTCATTTCAGGGGCTGACGCTTCTTCTATAGCTTCCTGAGCCAGAAGAACTACGGGTGAGGCAGCGACTAGACAAAGAATGAAACCAACAATAACAGCCCTTACCGTGTACCTTCTCTCTACCATACGACGCGCTCCTTCTACGGAAAACGGATTAGAATGATAACAACATCCGTTGGAATACGGACCTCAATTGATTACAAACAAGTAAATCCAATCTCTCTTAACGGCTGTAAAATACTTGATACTATTATCATTGTCAACCAAAAATTCCCTGCCTCTTCAAACCGCCCGAATCTATTCCATGATCGAACTTGAACCACGCGATTCATCCTTGAAATCATCGGAAGTCCCGACCAGGACATAGGCGCCGACGCCATCCTTGTCGATAAAGAGAAACCTCAATCCGGAGTTTATCGACATCAGGTCGTCCCTCTCGAAAAGCGGACGCCCCTTCAGGGAATAGAGCCAGAGCTGGTAAGCACCGGTATCCATGCCACCGCCCCGGTACAACTTCGCGCGATCTGTCGTCATGTCATATATGTTCACTGCTTCCGTCCCGAAGCCTTTGTACGTATTATGGATCACTACCTTGTACTGGTCATCGAGCTTGTCGATGACTTCATCGAGATCGGTCCTGTTGAACGGAACGCTTTCCTCCAGTATATCTTCGGGTGGACCGAACCTTACGTATATCTGCCCCCTGTCCGTCAGCGATCCTTTCCGATGATCGCTGAAGTGGGAATCGGCGTACCTTACCCTGTCGGTGAATATCTCGTAATTCTCGTTGACCGCCGTATGGGGAGTAGGATCGAGCTTCTTCCAGAATTCGTTAAGGATCGATTCCTGCTGTCCAATACCGACGCTTTTGAATTCATCAAATTCGAAATCGTTGAATATGATCCTTGCTTCACCGAGGACATCCCTTCGCGGCCTCTGCCAGTTTAGAAGTTCCCACGCGATATTGAAATCCTTCCCTGTCATCGCAAAGAGGCTCGGCCGGGACGATGCCGATATATTCACCCTGTACCCGCCAGCCTCCCATTTATTGACATCGAAACGTCCAAGGATCGCCGCTCTCCCGCCTCTGACCCGAGCGTTAAAACCAAGGGAGTCGACTACCATTCCCCTGTCGTTGAGAATCGTCATATATATCTCGATTTCAGGCCTGTCGACGCCGTCCGGCAACCTGGCCTGCGTAAAGACGGTAAGGGTATCGTTCTTCAGGCCGTAGACACTCATCGGATTGGGAATGAATCTGCCATCACTGTCGCGGCCCCAGAGAAGGAATGGATCACTCATGACGATCCTGGTATGATCAAACGATCTTATATCGAGCAATTCGTTCTCTATAAGCGAATAAAAGTGTTTGTTCCGCAAAGCACCGAGCAGGGTCTTCTTTCTCCTGCTCCGGTCCTCCAACCGAACGGTCAGGTGATATATACCCGGATCAACGCTGCATGAATCGGAAATATAAAGAAATCCCGCCAGGTCGGCAGATGAAGGCTCCACAACCCTGGAATCGCGGATCATCAGTTGTTTTTCATAGATCTTTTCGCCGTCGCGACCGATCGCCAGATAAACAGAGACGACAGCCTCAAAGCCGTCGTCTTTCTTCTCATATTTTATTTCTTTCGTAGGAACTGCTATCTGAAATATCTCAAGTACCTTCTCGCCCTTGAGAGGAAGCGAACCGGCATCGAGATAGAACTCGAAATCACCTTCGCCTCTCAGTGATCCTCCATTGGAAAGACCGGAGTTCAACCCCAGGATCAACAGTAGGACCACAGCAAGAGCAATATTTCTTCTCATATCGACAGGAGGTCTTCATACCCCCCGTATCCACCCCCCTAGTAACTGAAGTTCAGTGTCACACGGTGGGTCGATCCAAGGTAATCAAGATCCTCCCAGGCATAATCGAATCCAAGATCGGAGGTCTGACTTGTATCGACTCTGAATCCGACACCCCAGCCCAGTTTCGAAGTATCATAATTGATATTATATCCCGATCTCAGATAGAAGAACTGGTTGAAGACATACTCCATACCGACATTCATCCGTTCCTTGTTATCGGAAGGATGGGAAAACTCACCGGCCGCGAGGACAGCATGCATACCCCTTCTGTAGGCATCCATGCTCAAACCGACTTTGAACAGTGTCGGCATCTTCGACGAGCGGTCGTCGAAATCGACTTCACCGCCAAGAGACTGGATCATCATACCAAGTCTCATCCCCTGTATCCCTATCCTGTAGATAAGCCCGAAATCGAACGCCATCGTCTCCACGCTCTTGTCGGCAAGTCCCATATGAATGAAATGCCCGGTAAAACCGGCAGAGAACTTGTCGGTAAAATAGGTCGCGTACGAGAGTCCGAATGACATATCACCGGCATCGAAGAAACGTTTTGTCCCTTCCGGCATATATATCGTTCTCTCGACCTGGGGATCCATGACCAGCGCCCTCGCGCTTATCCCGAACGTTCCGGGAAGGTAGGGAGTGGTAAAGACCGCCCCCACGAAATAGACATCGATATCAGCCGGCCAAAGAGTAGAGTTCAAGGTTACCTGAGTACGGTTGATCTCAACCATTCCCGCCGGGTTCCAGTAGATCGCTGTCGCGTCGTCGGCTATAGCCGTGAAGGCGTTTCCCATACCGGCAGCTCTCGCCGAAGGACCGATCTTGAGAAATGGAGCTGCGTATGTCCCTACCTTTTCGAACGGTTTAGTCGACCCCAAAAGCATTACAGGCACGACCATCAAGACCATAAACCCGATCAAAACCTTACTCTTCATCACCAGACCTCCTGGGAGTAAACGCGATAAAATTACCTGATTATTACAAATTTTCCTATTGTCCTGTCAATACTGCTGTTTCTGCTTTCAACGGCGAACAGGTATACGCCGCTCGTCACGTTCTGCCCGTTCCTGGAAACAAGATCCCAGACGAGAGTACCACCACTGTCACCGCTGTTATGATAAAGTTCCTCCACCAGGTCTCCTGAAAGGGTGAATATCCTTACCGTACACTCTCCCTCGGGGAGATTTCTGAATTCGACCTTTATGCCGGTAGGATCATCCATGTTAGGTTCGAGCTGCCATGGAGCCATCGTCTCGGCAGTCGCCGGGTTGGGAACAACATAGACTTTCTCGCTTTTATACTCATCCTCTTCCTGCTCATTCGACACAGGCCTCGTATAAAGGAAGTTCGACGAAGGATCTCCATACTTGTTCGGCCTGATCGGCACTCCTCCGCTTATCAGGTGATCGAAGGCCGTCACGCTGTAGAAATAGTGCATTCCGTTATGCACGCTGGTATCAATAAATTTATAATACTGCAGTCCGCCTTCGAAACCGAGGTTGTACCGGGCCAGCGCCTCCAGGGTGTCGCACTGGAGATCGGTCAGACCCGGAGGACATGGGACCGTATCGAGGGGAAAATACCAGACGCTTTCCTCGAACAGGCCCATGATCGCGTCTTTATCGGCGCTGGAAAGTTCGGAAAGAGGCTCATACTGCCATCCTCCCTCTTCCACCGGCGTCTTGAAACCGAGATCGGGGCTGACTCCGTTGATCAGGTCTCTTTCAACGAGAAGCTGCCAGAGCTCTCTCGAAGGGCCACTGAGGATCGATGTTCCAAGTGGCCTTTCCCATCCGTCGGCTCTCCATATCCTGTAACCCTCAAAATCGAGAGCGAGAGTACTGACGTCCGGGGTGACCTCGCTGAAGTTATCCCAGAGGAGGACGACCTTGTTGTTGCCGGGGATGCTCCTCATCGTCGGAGGTGGCGGCGCGGACCCGACAAGCCAGTTGATCTGTCTTTCCTTGCCCCCCACGCCTGTCTGATAATCGGCAAATGTCGCGTCTCCCTTGGAACATCTCGTGTCTTCCCAGAGCTCGAGTTCCTCACGGCAGTCATTATTTATCCAGATGATCTCGCCCCTGACGGCGGAAAGGATCTCCATGTCGACCGCGCAGGAATCGGCGACTACACCGCTCGCCGGTCCGTATACGGGAGTCTCACGGCCGTCGATACCAGTCTGCGGGTTACCGTCGATATCGAACCAGTTACCCTGGAAAGCCATCGCCGCGCTCGCCGCCGCCTTGAGCATGCCTTCAAGCCCGAGGCCGCAGACGAATGCTACCTGAAGGACCATCGAGCTGTCGGGAAGAAGTTCCCTGAACGGCCCCGTCGCCATCATCATACGGTAATCCCTCGGCACTTCCGCGTTCTTGTCTTCCAGGCCCTTGCTCATCAATTCATAGCGCTGGAAATCGTTGGTGGGGTCTCCACCGTTCTCATAAGGCTGATCGCCTGAAAAGTTCTGATATGAAGTCAGACCGACCTTCTGGGGAGCATCTTCCCCAAGGGGATCGGTGTCATGGCCGAGGAAAATGATCCCGAAATAACCGAGACATTCCCCCTCATCGCCATCCTTGTCATAGAAATACGCGACACTCAATCTTATCGGGACTTCGTTGTCGCCTCTCCTGGCGCACCTGATCCCCTTCCAGAGTCCGGTACAGTCATCTGTCCAGTACTGCTCGCGGTCTCTCTTGCCGGCATCGCCATCGGCAAAGAACCCTACATATATATCTTCGATAATATCAGTACCGTAATTCTTGACATTGTATTCGACACCGACAAAATCGTAAAACTGCTCTTCTTCCCACTGGTAGCTCTCCTGCTCGACAAAAAGGTGCAGGGGAGTATGCTCGGGGTTCGAGATAACCGACTGCGGGTGGTCGTCGGTGAACCAGCAGGTAAACATCTGTTTCCCGATAGCGCCGAAATCCTCGTCGATCTTTCCGTCCCCGTCGTCATCGACGCCATTGAGCCAGTCCTCATCGGCTCTTCCGTCCTTGTCGTCATCGGGCGGGCTCGGCAGCCTCGATCCGCCGGGGACCCCCTCGAACGCCCTGTATATCTTCGCGTCGGGATTTTCCGTCCCGGGAGGACGGAACTCGATATCGTATGCCGCGGTGGATACTACGGGAATACCTCCCTTTTTCGCCCCTATCCAGAGACCGGCGATATAGAGATATTCCGTACTGGAGTTTGCCGGCCACTGGGCCGAAGGATATTCGGCGGTCGGCCAGTTCGAGGCGGGATAAGATCCGAAACATCCCCAGTTACAGACATGCATCTGCAGGTTCCCCACATTGTGGATGCCCGATCCATCGAAGACCCATATCTGATCCATATTCTTGAGTTTATCTGACCATTCTCCGAGATCATCCCTTGCCCGGGCCGGAGAACAGAACAGGGAAACAGCAAGTGGGATGATCAGCAACAACAGACTGCCTTTTTTTATCATATCAAGAACCTCCACTCCGTTCGTCCCTTGTGCCTAGAATTCAAATCCAAACCCGATCCTCCACTGCCTGTGGCCTGACCAGATCGTCGGATCATTTACAGGTGTAAAATCGTCAAGTCCATCCTCGTCCAGGTCCTGAAGATACGCGCCTCCGAACTGCCCCGTCTCGGTAAGATACGATCCGTTGTCCATCCGCGCGTTTCTCATGTTGGGGAATACCCCTGGAGCAGTACCACCGGGAAGAAGAACGTCTTCATCAAGAAGGTTCCTTCCCTCGAAGAACAGTGTAAGTTCCTGTCCGTATATATTGAATTTCTTTCTGCCCTGAAGATTGATTATATGCGTCTGCTCAAGACGAAGCGAGTTCTCATCGAGCGGATCCTGACGGCGCGCGAAACGGTCCCATGGAGTCCATGGAAGCCCGCTGCCGTAACTGTATACGATAGTCGCTCCCCAGTCGTTTTGATCCTGCAGCCTGAGAGTCACGTTGAGCGTATGGCGCTGATCCCAGTCAAGAGGCATCTCCTGAGTCGGAAGATGGGTCAACCCTTCCGCCGAAATGCCGAAGTTGGCGTTGGACGCCACACCGTCGGCGTATGAAAGAGTATACGAGATCTCTCCTCCTATATAGTGGCTCAGCCGCTTGCTCAGGGAGAGCTCGAAACCACGGGAACTGGCGTACGTCCTGTTGATATAGCGGAACCCTGTCACGCCAAGATCCTCGTCGGTAACACGCGTCGATGAGATCAGTCCGTAAATATCCTTGTTGAACACGACAAAGTTGCCGGCGACATTCTCCGTGAACTGATGGGAGATACCCGCCTGGTAAGAGACTGTCAGCTCCTCGTCGAGATCGGGGTTGCCAAGTATCCCTGCCCCACCGATAAGTTCCTGGGACTGGAAGAGGAAGGTCCTCGCCGGCCACTGGGTGAATCGTCCGTAATGGAAATGGAACTTGTCCTTGTCGGTGATCGGGAAAGCGAACCCGAGTCGGGGACTGATCTGGAACTTGTGCTGTTCGACGTTGGGATTGATCTCGGTACTCTGGATCTCTATAGTATTATTGTTACCGGGAGAGAAATAATCGACCCTGACCCCGCCGTTTACGACCATCCCTTCATATTCCCACTTGTCCTGGACATAGAATGAAGCTTCAGGATTGTAGTTGTGGAAGATATTATCACTGGTGCCCTGTTTGAACGTGATTCCGTCTTCCAGCCTCCTGAGGTTTCCCGGAGAGTTGATAGTCTCATTGTCCAGATCGTTGTACACGAACTGGACACCTGTCTTGAACCTGTGGTTCTTCCACTGCTGCGAGGTGATATCGCTCTTCATAATATAAGTCGTGCTGACCCTGTCTCCATAAAAAGGCATATCGTAGCAGGTGAGGAAGTAAGGATATTCGGGGTCGGTATAGTAGACCTGGTTGCTCACGCCGGTAAACTGGTATCCTCCGCTGGGAAGGATGACAGGCTGGCCTGCGGTGTTGTATTCATCCGGGTCCTTTCCGTCAACAGAGGTAAAGGAACTGAACTGGATCCGGCTGAAATTTATCGAATAGAGGACATCTTCGGTAATATTGTGATTAAGGGCAATTTTCATCTGCAGGTTGTCCGATTCATTCGTCGTGATATTGTTCGCCGAGTTGAATGGAACATACATCGTATCGTCCCTGAAGTGGCTGAATTTGCTGTCGGGATTCTGGAAGCCCTCGAAGAGGAGCTTCGATTCATACCTCTCTACATCGCCAGATTCATTCTTGATAGCTTCATCCCAGATGATCTCTACTTCCTGACCGTAGATATTGGTCGCGAGCCTCGCGTAGAACTCGTCGTAACGAATCACGAATGCTCCCGCTTCAGGCCTGTTCGGATCCCTGACCTTCGAGAAGATGACGATCGGATAGATCACCTTGCGTCTTCCGGCGAGCGTGCCGGGGTAGTAAGAGACCCTTGGGAGTTCGTTGTTGATCCAGTCGCCGTGATAGAAACTTACGTACTGTCCGAAAGCTCTCGCGTCTGGAGCGAGCGATTCGCGGCTTGCCCTGAGAGTCATGAAGCGATAGATCTTCTGTACATATCCCTGGAGATTCCAGTTGTGCGAATACCCCCTGTTTATCGTATGTCCATAGATCGCCTCTCCTATCAGTTTCATTCCCGGTTTGAGCGTGTAGGCGAGTTTTCCCTGAAGGTTATAGCTGTGGTTCGCGCGATCGGAGAATTTGAAGAAGTCGTTGAGGAAGGAATGTTCCTGCCTGTCGTTAATCATCCAGTTTTCACCGTCTGTGAACGATACTTCTCCCGAAAGATAGAAGGTCAGCCCGTTGAGCGGCGTCGGTCCGCCGAATCCGGCGCTCAACCTGTCATAGTTCGTGTATGTCTTGTCCTTGCGTCCAAAATCATCAGTCATATACCTTATCTGGCCCTCGAAAGTCTTGCCGCCTTCGCGGGTCCTGAGCTGTACTACCGCCGACTGGGCGTTTCCATATTCGGCATCCATACCGCCGGTGATCACTTCGCTGTCAGCAGTTCCGAGCAGACCTACCGAGATCTGGCCTCCGCTGAGGGGATCATCCACCGGCACTCCGTCTATCTGGAACTGGACCTCGCCTGAACGTCCGCCTCTTACGTGAAGGTCGTCTCCGGTCTTGATAATACCGCCCTTAAGAGCGAGAGCTTCCACGACATCGTCGACCGGCAGGTCTTCAAGTTCGTCACTCGTCACGGTATGCTTTACGTCGCTGTCTTTGACTTCGACCATTTTCATCTCGGCTTCGACGACGATCTCCTGCGTCTGCCCTACGATCTCTTCGGTAAGCTGGAATTCGACCATCGATGTCTGGCCCGCATCGACCCTTACATTCGGTTTCTCCATTACCTTATACCCCATCATCATCACCTTGACCGTATAAGTGCCGACAGGGACGCCGGTGATCAGAAAAGAACCATCGGTCATCGTCATTCCGCCCATGACCGTGCCTACGAGGATGACATTGGCATAAGGCAGGGGCACACCGGTCTTGGCGACAGTGACTTTGCCCTGGACTCTTCCCGATTGGGCATAGAGATCGGAAACACCCGTCATCAGGATAAGGACCGGCACCAGAACCAACAAAAGCAAAACTTTTCCCGAAAGGCTTTTCATCTCACCACTCCTTGCCAGATCCATGTAAGTCAAATACAGCAATCTGCTTTTCGGTCGATACCGACAACGCATCAGTAGATAAATTCAAATTTTCGTATCTTATAGACTCTCCGTTACTCCTCGCCGTAAATATAATTACCATCTCTTTTCGTGTCAAACAATTTGCCCGCCAGGCGGCAAAAAATGACAAAGACGCGATTCTCTCTGAATTTAAACCTGGGTAAAAAACCTGGTGGGGTCTCCAGTCGAGCCTTTGAAGCGGGCTCAATAAAAATATATATATCCCCGAGGGGTTTGTCAAGCAGGAGAGAGGGAAAATACCTGAATCCGATGAAGTTGCCGGATCAGACCCCCGCCTCTCTCGCCTGGACCATATCCTTGATCTTCATCAACCTGGTCTGCGTTCCTCTTTCAGCCTCGCTGAGCTTGCTCTCGATATTTTTAATCGCTTCCGAGAGATCGGGGATCAGGACATATTCGAGCGCGTTTACGCGTCGTCTTGTCTTTTCAAGTTCCTCGGCCATCTTGAAGAGAGCGTTTTCCATCCCGGCCAGCTTCATAAGGGCGGGGAAATGTTCAAAAAGTTTTTCAAAGGCCGCGTCAAGCTCGACCGAAGTGGAATCGAGCCTGTAGGCCGGTTCTCTTTCGGGAATCACGAATTCGAATTCCGGTATCTCTATGCTCATCTCGTAGCGGCTTTTGATCTTCAACTCGCCTGAAGTGGTAGTGAGGGAGAGGGCGTCCTCGAGAGCCTGCGGACCGGTGCCGGCTCTTCCTGAAAGATAATCCATCCCGATATCAATGAAGGTCCTTTCGACATCCTTCCTCATCGCTGTCGTCTCGCGCACGAGGGAGAAGAAATTCTGCATCAGTTTCTCCTGCTTGTTCTTCAGGAGCTTGTGCCCTCTCTGCGCCAGTTCAAGCCGCCTTTTCAGGCGCAGCAACATCATCCTGTTCGGATTTACCTTCCGCTTCAATTCTCATCCTCCGCGCCGGCGCCTTGAAGCGCCGCGCCCTCTTCGCCTTTTTCATCCTCAGCATCATCGTTCTTTTTCACCGGCAGATACCTGTCGATATATTCATCGCTGATCCGTTTGATCTCCGATCGGGGTATCTTTGCCAGCAGATCCCATCCTATCGAAAGCGTCTCGGTGATAGTCCTGTTCTCGTCGAGAGCCTGGCGGACAAATCTATCCTCGAACTCTTGACCGAAAGCCATATACGCCCTGTCGGTATCTGTCAGCGCCGCCTCGCCCAGAACGACGGCAAGTTCCTCGACTTCCTTGCTCTTGGCGTAGGAAGAGAAGAGCTGGTTGGCCAGGTTGGAGTGATCCTCCCTCGTCCTTCCCTTGCCGATACCCTTGTCGCGAAGTCGCGACAGGCTTGGCAATACATTGACCGGTGGATAGATACCTTTCCTGTGAAGCGACCTGTCCAGGATTATCTGTCCTTCCGTGATATACCCGGTGAGATCGGGGATCGGATGGGTCTTGTCGTCGTCCGGCATCGACAGTACGGGGATCTGAGTTATCGAACCTTCCCTTACCTCTCCTTCCTTGTCTCCCTTCAGCAGGCCTGCGCGTTCATAGATGGTCGAAAGATCTGTGTATAGATATCCCGGATATCCGCGGCGTCCAGGGATCTCCTTTCTAGCGACGGATACTTCCCGCAGCGCCTCGCAATAATTCGTCAAGTCTGTCAGGATCACCAGCACATGCATGCCCCGTTCAAAGGCGAGATATTCCGCGGCGGTAAGAGCCGCTCTCGGCGTGGCGATCCGTTCGATCGTCGGGTCGTTCGCCAGGTTAATGAAGAGAACGACCCTCTCCATCGCTCCGGTCTCCTGGAAATCGCGAATGAAATAATTAGCTTCCTCGAAGGTGATGCCCATCGCGGCGAAGACTATGGCAAACGGCGATTCGGAACCTGGAACCGATGCCTGCCTGGCGATCTGGGCGGCCAGTTCTGAATGCGGAAGACCGAATCCCGAGAATATCGGGAGTTTTTGCCCTCTTACCAGGGTGTTCAGGCCGTCGATCGAGGATATCCCCGTCTGAATGAATTCCTGCGGATAGATCCGGGCATACGGATTGATCGGGTTTCCGTTGATATCGAGCATCATCTCGGGGATTATCTTCGGACCATCGTCTATCGGGCGTCCGAGCCCGTTGAAGATCCTTCCAAGAATATCGGGAGATACGGCCAGTTCCAGGCTCTTACCGAGAAAACGGACTTTTGTCTTCGCTATATCCACGCCCCTGGTCCCTTCAAAGATCTGTACGAGGACCCTGTCGCGGTTCACCTCGAGGACCTTGCCCCTCCTCTGTTCCCCGGACGGCAGTTCGACTTCCACAAGTTCTTCATAAGAGGCATGTTCGACATCAGTCAAAAGCACGAGCGGCCCGGCTATCTCTCCTATTGTAGTATATTCGGTTACCATTCAGATCCCTTCTTTCATCTTCCTGTAAACATTCCAGGGGCAGCGCGCCCTGTCACGCTTCGATATGCCTGCTTTCAGCCGAAGATTCGGCAATCTGTTTTTCTATCTCTTCCTGTATCGCGTCAAATCCCCCGATATCGTCCTCCGGGATACTCCTCATTCTTGCTATGCTCTCCCTGACGTTGAGTTCAAGAAGCCTTCTCAGGGGGACCTTCTTCTCGATCGCTCTCTCGCAAGCCCCGTGAAGCCTTATTATCGTATCGAGCATCCTGAACTGCTTGCCCATCCTCGTATACGCGTCGACCGCGTCGAACGCTGACTGGTGCAGGAAATCCTCCCTTATATGCTTCGCCGTCTCGAGGACGACCCTGTCATTGTCCGAGAGCGAATCGAGTCCTACCAGGCGCACAAGTTCCTTGAGTTCTTCCTCTTTCTGGAGGATCCCCATCGCGGCGACCCTCGTCTCGGCCCACTGGTGCGAGACCTCGTTCCTCATGTAATCGGCAAGATTGTCATGATATAATGAATAGCTGGTCAACCAGCCGATGGCAGGGAAATGCCTTTCGAAAGCAAGCTGGTCCTCGAGCGCCCAGAAGACCTT
>JAFGCX010000012.1 GCA_016932415.1 Candidatus Krumholzibacteriota bacterium | reverse complement strand
TGCCTGAGGGGGGAGTCGAACCCCCACGGAGTTACCCCCACTGCGCCCTGAACGCAGCGCGTCTACCAGTTCCACCACTCAGGCATAGTCATAATAATTTCAGATAATTACAATAATTAACCGACCCCCTTTTGTCAAGGCGGGAAAAAGTCGTTATTATTTCCCGCCTCTCTCTGATCGACCTGGCCGCGAGGGTCGCCGGCCATAGTCCACGGATGCTTAAAATACCTGTTTTTACTTGATAATAAGCCTTCTCTCTGGTAGTTTTCGCCTGTCGACCGTCCGGTCTTCCACCCGCGCTGGACTATCAGCGGGGATGTGGTTTTATTGTTTTTTCGCGGGGGGGATATTTCCCGGTGGCCAGGGTGTATCAGATATCATGAAGATCGTTTGCACGAACAGGAAGGCGAGGCATGATTACACTATCATCGAGACGATGGAAGCGGGCGTCGTCCTGACCGGTACGGAAGTCAAGTCTCTAAGGGCGGGAAGCGCTCATCTGAAGGATTCGTACGCTTCGATCGAAAACGAGGAAATATTTCTTTTCAACGCGCATATCAGTCCGTATAAACAGGGCAACCGGTACAATCATGAGCCGACCAGGACGAGAAAACTGCTCATGCATGCCAAGGAGATCAAGCGCCTGCTCGGCAAGACAAGAGAAAAAGGGCTTACGATCGTCCCCCTGAAGATATATTTCAACGATGCGGGAAGGATAAAGGTGGAGATCGGGCTGGCCAAGGGGAAAAGGGCTTACGATAAAAGGCGTACTATCGCCGACAGGGACGCTAAAAGAGAACTGGCAAGGGCGCTGAAAGACAAGAATCGTGAAAGGTAGGCTGAGGCTGCTGTGGTTCGTGGAAATCAATATTACTTCCTGACACTTCTTGTCGCCACGATTTTTGCCGCTTTCTTCGTCGTTGGGGGCAGTTCCTCCGCGCAGACCTCAAGGAGCGAAGCGGAGAGGGTCCTCGGAGTCGTCTACGCCGACGGGCGCCAGACAGAGGATATCGATCTCCTTAAACTTGAAGCGGAGAGCGAAGAACTTTTTATATCGGGGTATTCGCTGGCGCGCGTCTTCAAGGCCACCAGGCACTGGAACCCCGGGGCGCGCAAGCTTCTTCTCAGCATTTCAGGACACAGGTTCATGTTCACCGTAGATACGCGGGTAGTGATCGTCGACGATCACCCCGTGATGATGAGAATGCCCGTCAGGTACGACAACGGACTTGTAATGATCCCGATAGAATTCATTTCGGGGATCCTCGCCCCCCGTTCCGGTGAAAAGATCGAGCTTGACGCGGAAAGGCTCGTTCTGACTATAGGTTCGCCGGAGTACAATGTTACGGGGCTTGAGTTCATCGATGAGGAAAACTGGTCGAAAGCGGTCCTCGATCTGACCGAGGAACTTCTCTATCATGTCGACAGCGAAACGCCCGGGCTCCTGAGGGTGAAGATCTACGGCGGGAAACTCAACTCTCTTAAATTTTCGGCCACTTCGGGAAAAGGACTCTTCAACAGGATAAGGGCGGAACAGACCGAGCATGATGCTTATCTCTTCTTCGACGTGAAGAGATCGGCGGCAAGATTCAGGGTGGAATTCCTTGAAAACAGGGAAGAGGACGATACGGGTAAAAAACTCATCATATACCTTGAAAAGACGAAACTGCCAGAGATCCCCGATCCCGATTACGCGGGGATGAAGATGACGGAGATCCTCGACAGGAAAAAAGCCCTTATCGGCAGGATCTCGAAGATCGCTATCGACCCGGGGCACGGTGGGATAGACAAAGGGAAGGTAAGCCCATCTGGACTGAACGAAAAAGATATAAACCTCGAGTACTCGATGATCCTGCGAGACAGGTTGATCGAGGAACTCGGCGTAGAGGTGATCCTCACCAGGACCGAGGATATTCTTATCCCTCTGAGCCGCAGAGCTGAGATCGCCAACTCGGAAGGAGCCGACCTCTTCATCAGCATCCATTGCAACGGATGGTTCCATCCCGACGCGGGAGGGTTCGAGACATTTTTCCTCGCACCGGCGCGCAGCGAAGATGATCTACGGCTCGCCGAAGAGGAAAACGCCTCGGTAAAATTCGAAAACCCCGAATTACAGCCGAAAGAGCTTGAAGAACTCGACTTCATACTCTGGGACATGGTCCAGAATGAATTCATCAGCGAGAGCAGCGAACTTGCCGAGCTGATACAGAAAGAGATGAGCACCCTCGTAGACATAAGGAACAGGGGCGTAAAACAGGCAGGCCTGCTCGTCCTCAGAGGCCTCAGGATGCCCGCGGTACTTGTCGAGGTGGCTTTTCTCTCGAACCCCGAGGAAGAAGAGCTTTTGCAGGATCCGCTCTTCAAGGCGAGGGTTGTCGAAGGAATAGTCAAGGCTGTCGGCCGTCTGCAGGAGAAATATACTGAAAATGCCAGTGCCTTGAGATGATCGTTTCCCTTGAGCGGGGACAGAGGCGAATAGCATCGTCAGCGAAGACAGGTATCACGGTGTGACCCTCGGTGAAAGGCAAGAGATATCATTTCGACCAGGAAAATAATAATAATCGCCCTGATAGCCGCCGTAGTCGCGGCAGGGTTCTTTCTGACAGGGAAATGGGACCGGCTGAGCCGGTCGCAGAAACTTCCCAGCCCTCTGGCAGTACCTGAGGAGACGAGAAGCGTCACTCTCTTCTTCGCGGGAAAAGACGCGAGCGGGCTTCTTTCGGAGACGAGGGAGATAGCCGTCGGAGAGGGGCTTGAGGAACAGGTCAGGGGAGTGATAAGAGCGCTGGCCGCTGGTCCGGAGAGTGGAGATATGGTCTCGGCGCTTCCTGAAGGCACCGACGTGATCGCCGTGTTCTGGGTGGAGGAGACGAGGACGATCTTCCTCGACTTCAACAGGAACCTGGTATCAGGCCATCCTGGCGGGGGAGTCAGTGAATATTATACGATCGTGATGATCCTTCGCACGATCGGCTCGAATTTTCCACAGATCAGAAAACTGCAATTTCTTGTCGATGGATATCCGGTGGAAACGATCTCCGGCCATTATGACACGAGAAAACCTCTCGACCTGTTGAGCTGGCGATGATCGCCGGCAGATGGAAGACTGGGCCGTAATGAACGATGAGAGAAAAAAAGCTATCGGTGTATTCGATTCAGGAGTCGGTGGATTGACGGTAGTCCACGAGATTATGAAACGGCTTCCAGGCGAAACGATAGTCTATTTCGGGGATACGGCGCGCGTCCCGTACGGATCGAAGAGCCCCGATACTGTCAGAAGGTTTGCCAGCGAAAACATAGAATTCCTCAAGACAAAAGATGTCAAACTACTAGTGGTGGCGTGCAATACGGCATCATCGATCGCGCTACCCGGGCTCAGGGAAAAAGAGGATATTCCGATCACGGGAGTGCTCCTTCCCGGCGCGAGAGCGGCGGCCCGGGCTACGCGGAACAAAAGGATAGCAGTCATAGGAACGGCTGCGACGATAAGGTCGAGGGCTTATGAACAAGCCATCTACGATATCGATCCTTCTCTCGAGATACGTTCCCACCCCTGTCCCCTGCTCGTGTCCCTCGCGGAGGAAGGCTGGCTCGAGGACGAAGTGACCGAGATGGTCATACGCAGGTATCTGCGGCCTCTTGCCGGTTTCAAAGCGGACACGCTCGTTCTCGGATGCACCCATTATCCTCTTCTCAGGAATGTGATATCGAAAGTCGCCGGAGAGTCGGTAGTCCTCGTCGATTCCGCCTCCGAGACGGCGATCGAGATAGAAAAGACGCTGAGGGAAAGAGATCTTCTCAATGACGCCGAAGGCGAAGGCGCCTTCGAATGTTTTGTAAGCGATACTCCTTATCTTTTCAAGGAAGTAGGAGAAAAATTCCTGGGAAAACCGATAGGCAGGGTCGAACACGTTGGAAAAGAATCGGACGGTAAAGGATGGCGGACAGATGGCGGTTGAAAAAAAGAGAAAAAGCAATGAGCTGAGGGAACTCAAAGCGACTGTGAATTATATAGGCGGAGCGTACGGGTCGGTCCTTATCGAGATGGGCAGGACGAGGGTGATCTGCGTGGCGACGGTCGAAAACTCCGTGCCGTCGTTTCTCCGTGGGACGGGTAAGGGATGGATCACCGCGGAATACGGGATGCTTCCAAGGTCGAGCCCGGAGAGGATCCAGAGGGAATCGGCGAAGGGAAAGATGAAGGGGCGGACGCATGAGATCCAGAGGTTGATCGGACGTTCGATCCGAGCCGTCATCGATCTCGAGTCTCTTGGAGAGAGGACGATCATAGTCGATTGCGACGTCATCGAAGCCGATGGCGGTACGAGGACAGCGTCGATCAATGGCGGGTTTATCGCGGTGGCCCGAGCCCTCGAAAAGCTCCAACTGGAAAAAAAGGTTATAAAGGGCCATGTGGCGGCGGTAAGCGTCGGGATGAAAGGCGGAAAGGTAAAGCTCGATCTCGACTACAAACTCGATTCCACCGCCGATGTCGATATGAATGTCGTGATGAACGACAAAGGGGAATATATAGAAGTGCAGGGGACCGCCGAGGGAGAAGCATTTTCAGAGGAGGAGCTTCAGAAGATGCTTGTATCGGCAAAAGCGGGGATAAGGAAGATAGTAAGATTTCAGAAAAAGGTGCTGACCGGCTGATGAAAATAGTAGTCGGGACAAGGAACGTTGGAAAGATCAGGGAGATCCGCTCGATCCTCTCAGATACCGATGTCGAGCTCGTATCCCTCGAGGATTTTCCTCCTTTCGAGGCGCCGGCGGAGGATGGAAAGAGCTTTTATGAAAACGCGCTGATAAAAGCAAAGGCCGCGCACGCCGCTACAGGCCTGCCAGCCCTTGCTGACGATTCGGGGATCGAGGTCGATGCCCTTGGCCTCAGGCCTGGGATAGAGTCGGCGCGCTACGGAGGAGAGGGACTGAGCGACGAAGAGCGTTCAAGGCTTCTTCTCGGAGAGCTCGAAGGAAAGACCGGCAGCGAGAGATCGGCGAGGTTCAGATGCGTGATGGTCCTTTATCCCGCTCCGGGGACGAATGACAGGGTGCTGGTGACCGAAGGGATACTCGAGGGCATGATCGCCGCCGAACCGGCAGGTTCGAACGGGTTCGGGTACGACCCCGTCTTTCTTATCCCCGCCGAGGGGATGACGGCTGCTGAGATCGGGCCGGAGAGGAAGAACAGGATCAGCCACAGGTACAGGGCGCTGATAGAGATGAAGGGGCTTATCGAATTCGGTCTCCAGGGCGGGGAGAAGCGGGACGGCGAATAAAAAGATCTTTCCATCGTCAGGGAAGATATCGAATAAAGAATATCGACTGTTGTATATATATCGGTATCTGCCGGGATGGAAGGGCAGATACGGGCAGAGTCAAACAGAGAGAGGGAGGAGAGATTTTGCTTTCGATAGAGAATGTCACAAAGAGGTACGACGGGCATACCGCGGTCGACGATCTTTCGCTTCTGATAGAACCGGGGGGGATATACGGGCTTCTTGGCCCGAACGGAGCGGGAAAAACGACGACGATAAGGATGATAATGAATATCATCCAGCCCGATGAAGGAAAGATCAACCTTTTCGACGCCCCCCTTAACGAAAAAGCGAAAGAAAAGATCGGGTATCTTCCTGAGGAAAGAGGGATGTACAGAAAGATGAAAGTCCTGGACCACCTCATCTTTCTCGGAGAGATAAAGGGGATCAAAAGATCGATAGCTGAAAAAAGGGCGAACGAATGGCTTGAAAAGGTCGAACTGGGCGAATGGAGCGACAAGACGGTCGAATCGCTTTCAAAAGGGATGCAGCAGAAGATCCAGTTCATATCGACTATACTTCACGATCCGCAGCTCGTGATACTCGATGAACCGTTCTCGGGGCTCGATCCGATCAACACGCAGATCCTCAAGGATATCATAATCAGCATGAAGAACGACGGCAGGACAGTCGTCCTTTCGACCCACCTGATGGACCAGGTCGAGAAACTGTGCGAGAGGATATGCCTTATTAACAAGGGCAGAAAGGTGCTCGAAGGCAGGTTGAGCGATATCAAGATGAAGTTCAGCAAGAATATGGTCTCAATGAGATTTTCCGGAGATAAGAACCTTCTGGAAAAGCACCCCGATGTCGAGAAGATCGCCGAATTCGGCCAGGACCTGACCCTGAATCTGAAGGACGGAGCCGATCCGAACAGGATACTCGGTTTCGCGGTGGAAAACGGGCAGGTCGTGAAGTATGAGATAGGGGAGATATCCCTGCACGATATTTTCATAATGAAAGTCAAGGAGAGGGGTGGTGAGCTCGATGAACAAGATGCTTAAGGTAATCAAGAGGGAATACCTCGAAAGAGTGAAGAAAAAGAGCTTTCTGATCGGAACGATACTCGGCCCCCTCCTTATGGGAGGGATAATTTTCGCGCCGATGATGTTCATGAAATTCACTCCGGAGACAGAGGTCAAGATCGCCGTCATCGACCAGAGCGGAGTGATATACGGCGAACTTGAATCGGCACTCACCGACACACTCTCCGACGGAAGCGCGAAATACAGGCTGCGGGAGATCAAAAGCAACGGGTTGGAGATCGAAAGCATCAAAAAAGGATTGAACCAGGAGATCGAAAGCGACGCGATCGACGGGTACCTCATCCTTCCGAGCGATGTGATAAGCGAAAGCAAAGCGACGTTTTTCGGCAAAAGGCTCGGCAACCTCAAGACGATGGAAAAGTTCGAATCAGTCATAGACAACGTGGTGATAAGCGAGAGGTTGAAAAGGGAGGGACTTCGGTACGATATCGTCGGCAAGCTCGTCAGGGAAGTAAAGATCGAGATGATCCAGGTCAAGGAAGGACAGGAAGAGACGGGCAAGGGGTTCGATTCGATCTTCATGTCGACGATGGTCTTTATCATGATGCTCTACATGTCGATCCTGATGTGGGGGATCGCCGTGCAGAGAAGCGTAATAGAAGAGAAGAACAACAGGGTCATCGAAGTGATGCTGTCATCGCTGAGGCCGATCGATCTTCTTATAGGCAAGATCATCGGAGTCGGCGCCGTAGGCTTGACGCAGTACCTGATCTGGGTGACGTGCGCCATCGCCCTGGCGCTCTACGGCCTGAGCCTCGGAGGCCCGGTCGCCGAAGTCGCCGCGAGTCTCTCGCCCGCGACCCTCGGATATTTTATCGTGTTTTATCTTCTCGGGTTCTTTTTCTACGCGACGATGTTCGCCGGGGTCGGGTCGGTGTGCAATACCGACCAGGAGGCCCAGCAGCTTCAGCAACCGATAGTCCTCTGCCTCGTTTTTACGATCATCATACCGATGATGATAATTCAGACCCCCGACGGATTGTTCGCAACGGTGCTCAGCATGATACCGCTGTTCGCCCCTATCGTCATGTTCATGAGGATAAATATTCTTACTCCTCCCGCCTGGCAGATCGTCCTCAGCATCCTTATAATGATAGGGAGTATTTATATATCAGCATTGATCTCGGCGAAGATATTCAGGATCGGGATACTGATGTATGGAAAACGCCCCGATGTCAGGGAGATCTTCAAATGGATGAGGAGAGCGTGAGCAAGATGGCAGGGAAGGGCCCGGCGGCGATTGTCATAAATATTGCTAGGTTTTTAACGGGAGGGTACGCATAGACCGGCCGGGCCGTGGCGCCGGAGAGGCGGCGAGAGCCCGGCAAAAAGGTATTTACAGGCATCCCCCGCGGTGACATCTGCCTGTCACGCGGGAATACTGCCGGAAAAGGGCGCGGAAACCGCGATGGAATGCGCGATCATAACTACGTACAGGTGCAACGCGAGATGCCAGATGTGCAACGCCTGGCAGAATCCGAGCAGGGCTTCCGAAGAGTTCGACCCGGAGATCCTCAACAAGATCCCCGGCGGCATGCAGCGGCTGAATATTACCGGCGGCGAGCCGATGATCCGCGGCGATATACACCGGATCGTAGAGATCCTAGACACGAAATCGGAGAGGCTCGAGATCAGCACCAACGGATTCTTCTATGACAGGATCATCGATATAGCGAAGGATTTTCACGATATAACGATACGGGTCAGCATCGAAGGGCTTCCCGCTCTCAACGACAGGCTTCGCGGAATAGAGGATGGGTTCGACAGGGCTTTGAGGGCGGTGCTGAGGCTCAAGCAGCTCGGCCTGAAAGACGTGGGGTTCGCCATGACGATCTCGGGGGACAACTGCCGCGACCTGCTCGACCTCTATTCGCTCGTCGCCTCGATGGGGGTCGAATTCGCAAACGCCGTCGTACACAATTCGTTCTATTTCTTTAAGGAAGACAACAGGATCGAGAACAGGAGCGAGGTCGAGGAATCGATGCGCCAGTTTATCGAGGCGCTTCTTTCCTCTCCAAGAGCGAAGCTCAAAAAAAGGGTGAAAGACTGGTTCAGGGCTTATCTCAACCTCGGGCTTCTAGGGCATGTGCAGGGAAAGACAAGGCCGATACCATGCAACGCGGGAACAGATACTTTCTTCCTTGATCCATGGGGACGGGTCCTCGCATGCAACGGGTCGTTCGAACCATGGGTGATGGGAGACCTGAAGACGCAATCGTTCGAAGAGATATGGAACAGCAGGCAGGCCGAGGAAGTAAGAAAGAAAGTCGCCTCGTGCAAGCGCAACTGCTGGATGACCGGAACGGCCGTTCCGGCGATGAGACGAAACCCCCTGAAGCCGATATTATGGGTCGCCAGAAACAAACTGAGGGTGATGCAGGGAAAACCGGCATCCCTTGAGTAGATAACCGGAGTCGATTGATGAAGATCGCGATCCTCGGCATAAAAGGGGTCCCCGGCCGGCATGGAGTGGAGGTCGTCGTCGATTCACTGCTTCCCCACCTGTCGAAGCTCGGCCACGAGATCACCGTTTACGGATATGATTCCTATTGCAGCGGCGCCGGCGATTATCGCGGCGCCAGGGTGATACCGGTCCCAGGCAGCAGGAGGAAAGCGCTTGAGATGATATCCCATATGTGGAACGCCTCGATGAAGACCCGCCGGGAGGATTTTGACATAATCCACATCCACAGCGTCGACCCCGCTATCCTCGCCTGTCTGCCGCGTTCGAGGTTCGGAGTGATCGCTACTTCCCACGGGCAGGCATACATAAGGAAAAAATGGGGCCCCCTGCCAAAGACCCTTTCGAAGCTCGCGGAAAAGGCTTTCATCAGGATCCCGAAGGTGAGGACCTCCGTATCTAAACCACTGGCTGATTATTATAATCTCAGGTACCAGAGCGATGTGATCCATATTCCCAACGGGATCGAGATAAGGGAAAAGCCCGATCCATCCTGCCTTGAGAAGTGGTCTCTAAATGAGGCGGAGTTCTTTTTCTGCTCGGCAGGAAGGATAGAGAAGACGAAGGGGCTTTCCACATTGATGGAAGGGTACAGGATCCTCGGCACCGATATCCCGCTTGTAATAGCGGGAGGGGGTGAAGCGACCGATCACGAATATTTCGAGCAGCTGAGGAAGGAAGCTCCCGGCAATGTAATATTCACGGGATTTCTCAGGGGAGACGAATTCTTCGCGCTGTACGCCCACGCGAGGGTATTCATCTTCCCATCGGAGTACGAGGCTATGTCGATCGCCTTGCTCGAGGGGCTCGCTTACGGTACGCCGACGGTCTACAGCGACATTCCGGAGAACGAAGCGGTCGCGGCGGGTATAGGATATTCTTTCAGGGTCTCAGATCCTGCTGATCTGGCGGAAAAACTTGAATATGTTCTCCTGCATCCGGAAGAGGCCCGCAAAAAGGGAGCAAAAGCTCTCGAAAAGGTGAAAGCTGACCACAGCTGGGAAGCGATCGCCAGGCAATATCACGAACTATATATGGCGATGGGTAATAAAGCCTGACAGGCGGCAGGGAGCGTCGATATGTATTCATGGCTGATCAAGATCTACCAGCGTCTCAGGGATGAAGGGTTCGAAGATCCGGTCAGGGAGATCATCAGGATAGCCGATATCGCGTCTGGCGGAAAGCTCGCCGATGCTTCTCCCGGTTTTCTCGAGAAATCGGGAGTGACGATAGACCAGCTTGTGGAGATGAGGAAAGAGGGAAAGCCGATCGAGTATATCCTTGGAGAGGCTCCGTTCATGGGAGTCAATTTCCATTGCGCTCCGGGCGCCCTGATCCCGAGGGCGGAGACAGAGATGCTTACGAAAAGATGTCTCGCCCTGATCGGGGAGATGCAGATTGAAAAGCCGGAGATCATCGTGGTGGAGATCGGAACGGGCAGCGGCAATATCGCGGTGTCGCTGGCTCTTCACACGTCGAACGCGAAGATACTGGCTTCTGATATAAGCCGGGAAGCTGTCGATGTCGCCGCGCGCAATGTCGAGAGATTCGGCGTGGGAGAAAAAGTGAAGCTCTTCTGTGGAAACCTTTTCGATCCGATAGATCGGGAAGGTGTCGAGGGAAAGGTCGATCTTGTAGTCTGCAACCCTCCGTACATACCGACCAGCTCGCTCGAGAAACTCGACTCCAGTATAACCGGTTTTGAACCGGTCGTAGCGCTCGACGCCGGAGCCTATGGCATCGATATATTCAGGCGCCTTCTCGCTGAATCTCCCGTTTATCTAAGGCCTGGGGGAGCGCTTGCCTTCGAGATCGGAGCGGGGCAGGACAAGATAGTGACAAGGTTGTTCAAAAAGAGCGGATTTTACGAAAAAATCAATACCGTCAGCGACGGCGACAAGATCAGGGTCTTCAGCGCGGTGCGGAAATAAGGGAAGACCCGTCGGCCGGAGCATAAAAAATCCCCGCGGCGGCTGCCGCGGGGATCGCAATCTCATCTGATAATTAACGCGGCCTAGAACTTGATCAGCGAATAATCCACGCGGGCCTGAAAATAACTGAAGCTGTCCCTGTCGGGGACCTTGAACATATGATATTCGATCTCGAACCCTATCCCGGTCGTCAGAAGGAACCAGTAGTCGAGGCCGATACCGATCGATCCTCCGGGACAATTGACTGAACTTCCTATCGGGCCGATCGCTCCCACATCGGGTGGAGATGGAATCGGCCGTCCGGCAAGTGAAGGAGCGGCGCGATATACTCCGCTTCCCGCCGAGACGTAAGCCTGGATCATCTGTGAAAAAGTGAAGTAATATTTGGCCTTCAGCGTGAAAGGTATTACAGAGAGCATTTCCTTGAAAGGATCGTCTTTTCCAAGCTCTTCGGCCGGAGTGTCGTAGTGGACGATGTCGTATCCGACGCCGAATCCCAGGCAGAGAGAGTTCGTGATCATCTTTCCCGCGTAGATATCAAGCCCGAAGAAACCGTTGCCTGTATCATCGACGAGAGCCTTGTTATACGAAGCGCCAAAATGAATAACAGCCTTGTCTGAATTCGCCTGGCCGAAAGCCGATCCTGTCAGCGCAAGGCAGAAAAACAGAAAGAGCGAAACCCCCGAGATAAAGCTTTTTTCCCTCAACGCCATCCTCCGTTCAGAGCGCCATAAATATCATAGTCATATACAATTTGTATAATAAACGCAGGCGGTATAGTCAAGCTGTTTATATGCCGCCCCGGCGGCTCCGGGTGCTCATTTTCTTTGATATCAATGCCGTATTGATGTAGATTCAGAGACCCCGGGCGTGGGTTTTCCCGGCGGGGCGGCAATTTTTCGAGGGAGTCGGTCGATGCGGATCCTGATGGTCCAGACATATCACTATTACAGGGGCGGCGATTCGACGTATATGTTCAATCTCTCCAGGCTCCTCGAGGAAAAGGGACACGAGGTGATCCATTTCGCCATGCGCCATCCGCAGAACATCGAATCGCCATATTCGGAATATTTTACCAGCGAGATCGATTTTCCATCCCTGCTTGCCGATTCCTCTCCCGCCGCGGCTCTTCGGGTCGTCTCCAGGTCTGTTTACAGCAGGGAGGCGAGGGAGAAGATAACGAAGCTGATCGAGGATAAAAGGCCAGATCTTGCCCATTTCCATAATATTCACGGGCACCTGACGACGTCTATCATACAGCCTCTCGTAAGAAGAAACATCCCGGTCGTCTGGACGCTGCACGACTATCGCCTCGTCTGCCCGAACACGACCTTTCTCCGGGGGGACGAGATATGCGAACTCTGCCTCCCGAAGCGGTACCTCAACTGCGTGACGCACAGGTGCAAGAAGGGGAGTCTTCCGGCGAGCGTCGTCGCGATGGCGACGACCCTATACGACAGGCTGTCGAGAGTCCCGGCGAGAGTAAACAGGTTCATCACTCCGAGCCGGTTCCTGATGGGGAAACTGATCGAGGGAAAGATCAGCAGGGAAAAGATCATAGCTATACCGAATTTCGTCGACGTGGAATCGTTCGATACGGGCAGGGAGAAAGATTATTTTCTCTATTTCGGGCGGCTTTCGCGTGAAAAGGGGATCGACCTGCTTATCGACGCGGCCGCTTCCCTGAAAAAGGGAAAGCTCAAGATCGCCGGCGAGGGCCCGCTCTCCGGGGAGCTTAAGAGATATGTCCAGGAAAAGGGCGCCGATGTCGAATTCCTCGGTTTTGTCACCGGTAGCGAGCTTCGGCGCCTTCTCGAGGAGTCGCAGTTTGTCGTCGTGCCGTCGAGATGGTACGAGAACCTTCCATTCTCGGTGATGGAATCGCTTGCCGCCGGGAAGGCGGTAGTAGCTGCCGATATCGGGGGGATACCGGAGATGGTCGAGGAAGGTGTCAACGGGCTTCTCTTTCCAGCGGGGGACACGGAGAAACTGCGCGAGTGCCTCGGCAGGATGATCGATGATCCGGAGGCGCGCCGCGGCATGGGGGCTGCGGGAAGGAAAAAGGCGGAAGATCTCTACGGCCCGGCGGCGCACTACAAGCAGATCATCGGTCTCTATGAAGAAGTGAGCGCTGCGGCGAAGAAAAAATAAATCGCTATGATTTGAGCCCGGCTTTTTGTATATATAGACCTGTCTTCGGGTCGGGGTGTAGCGCAGTTCGGTTAGCGCGCCTGCTTTGGGAGCAGGAAGTCGCTGGTTCGAATCCAGTCACCCCGACCAGATATCTTCTAATAAAACAAGCAATTACACAAGCCAAGATTTGTTGGCCGATTTTCCTCCTTAGAAATGTCAACATAATGTCAACAAGAGAAGTCCTTTCAACTGAATTCGTTCCTCTACTTAGCTACTCCATTTAGGAAGCAATCTGGATCAATTTTTTAGTGAAGGTTGACCATGCAGATTGAGCGTGATGTAGGGGGGGTAGGCCCAGATTCGGCCCAAGGGGGTGGATCCTAGATATATGATCAATTCACAGCTCTTGCAAAAGCTGATAATGCTTAGATATGATTCAGGGAATTTCCTTATTTAAATGTGCTGAACAATTCTCCATATATTTAAACATCTAGCCGATTTGACAAAATCGATATCTTTTGCTACGCTCCTCAGTATTCAGTCCTAAAGCGTATAAACTAATTAATCCTTCGCTAGGATGGTTTTAACGATGAATCGTTATAATATCTCTCCAATAACTCGTTTTGGTGTTTTATGCATGGTACATATTGCATTATTTATTTTTACGTTACTACTATCACCTCAAAAATTGTATGCTGATTGCAGTCCCATTTCGAGCCATTTCTATAATGATTCTAATTATAGGAAGCCGCTGTTTTCATTAACTGATAATGGCTTCATGGCGAGAGGGGTAAGTAAGAATTATACAGGTTTGATTTCTATCTACTCCCCTGGTTCAACCTACCCATCGGGCTATGTTTCCTTTAGTGATGCCTATCCAAGCTATGTAGGCATCAACGATGCTGGGATAGTGATTGTCGTCTATATTAAAGAAGAAGACTTTAATAGATATATAAGATACTATAATGAGTTTGGATCGCCAGTATCAGATGAAATACCCTTTGCTTTACCAATTGTCCCCAACGGGAGATATAATATACATGGGTATTCTACCGATGCTATTGGAAATACTATAATGGTCTATGAACGAATTGTCACTGAGGGACCGATAGACCTTCTATGTAAATATATTGAACCAGATGGATCAATATTGGGTCCCACAATGATCGCGAGTAGGGAATATGGATCCAATATTTATTTTAGGGATATGGATGTTGATGCATCCGGAAACGGTAATTATATAATAGTATGGGGAGAGTTAGAGAGTAGGGGAGCTTATATACCAAGCTTGAATAGAATACGAGCTATTTCAAGTACTGGACTTAATTCGGTAGTTGTGAGCAACGGAATTGATGGAAGAGATGTCACGGGGCCTTTATTTCCATTTAATCGAAAAAACCATATATGTGCTTCTATTGATGATAATGGCAATTGGGCTGTTTCATACGTTACTATGGAAAACAAAATAGGGGCTGTTGTAAACGGGAATAAAATTGACGTGCTCATTGATGTGGGAGCCTGCCATAGTGAGGTGTTTGCGCATTCTCATAAGCATTGTCAAAGTCTAGACATTTCTAATCATAATGAAGACTTTTTATCTGTAGTTTGGAGTACATACTCTGAACAAACTAGATGTTATAAACCATGGATTGCGACTACCACCTGGGGAGGAGAGGTTATTTGTGAACCTCAATTAATATTTTATCTATACGATTGCGATCAGGATATTTATATTGAACAAAATGCATGTGGCCATGCGTATGCTTATGGCTGGTCAGAAAATGGTTATTCCGGCTATGTGGGTTCTATAGGGGGCCCATTTTGGTTTGAATGTTGGTTTCTTCAAGAGTTAATTGCAAATTTTAGTGTTTCACAAAATCCAGCAGGTAACTCGGTTGTCCAATTTCTTGATACTTCAACAGGCGATCCCGTATCTTGGTATTGGGATTTTGGTGATGGTAACAAAAGCAGAATTCAAAATCCTGTGCATACATACCCTGCAGGTTGTGATGCTAGTTGGGATGTTCGACTTGAAATTACAAATGAAACAGGTTGCTCAGATGAACAGACAGCAACCGTAAGCGTGTGGCCAAATGCTGCTAATCCTGCTCCCAAGGCAGTTTTAGTGAGAGGGTATGCTAGTAATAATACGGATCCGTTTATGATGGGTGATTTGCTTTGGAAGGCTGAAGAACTATTTTCGAACCGTGGGTGGGAGACCGTAATTGCTGAAGATCCAACAATCGGTGAATTGACAACTCTTCTTGAAGATCCATCCGTTAGTGGATTGTATATTGTAGCGCATGGTAAAACCGTATACGATATTAGCTACATTTCATTAAGAACCGAACAAAATAAAGAAGGACATTACAGCCCAATGGATTTGGCTCATGCAACAGGTGGGCGCCTAATGGATTTTGTTACGGTGATTGCATGTGATCAAGATAAGTCCCTGTGGGACTTTGCGTTTAACGTAGATCCTGATAATGTTACGATGCCATGGTATACAATTCCAATTTGGGGGTCTGCAATTATCCCAATTGAGAGAGTTGCGGCTACTTATCTATCTCATGGAATTAACCATACTGCTTGTGAAAATGATGAGCTAGAAATGGTGATGAATGAAAACTTAAAAACTTATCATGTATCTTTAGAATCTAATTGCGGTTCATTTCTTTCAACCCAGAATGGATTAACTGGAAGTGATCTATATCCAGTATATTCATGTGCAACTGAGACAGGGTTACTGGTCAATGGTGAATATACTGTGGATTCACCGGATGGAATGTTCTCTGTTAGTTTTATTTCGGAAGAAGCATACGAAGATTCCATCAGTTTGTCAGCGACCTACTTCGAAATAGTTCCAGATACACTGGTCTATAATGGTCCTGTTCCAATAGGTCGATATCTATACTACACAGCTATCATGGAAGATTCACTATTGGAATTAGGCAGCTATGAAGTCGAAATGCGATACACTAATGAAGATGTTTTAGCAGCGGGCATATTTTCTGAGAATCAACTTGATGTATATTGGCTTTCCGATGATTCAAGATTCATATTTGTCGACACCGTTCTTGATACCATTTTAAATTCTATTTCATTTTCAGTTCCAGGGAGTGGTATTGTTGGTATATATGCGAGTGCAACAACTGAGGATAATGTTGATATGCCGCTACACACAGATATACCAACGTTATATCAAAATTTCCCCAACCCTTTGAATCCCACAACAACGATTGAATACTTTTTGCCGAGCAGATGCTCTGTTCTGCTCCAGATATTTGATGTTTCTGGTAAACACATTGCGACATTGGTCAATGATTCCCAGGAAAATGGTTTTTACTCAATCGATTGGAATGGTAAGGATTTGAATGGCAGCTCTGTTAGCTCAGGAATATATATTTACAGACTAAAAGCCGGGAAAGAGACTCTATCGAAGAAAATGGTTCTTCTGAGATAATTGTTAATCTGAATCTGCAATCGATCTTCGAGTAAAGCAAGGGTGGGCCAGACCCAGATTAGCCCCTAGGGGGTGGAGCAGGCTAGTTATTGAAAACGACCGCCTTATTTGCCGTTATTTGCGATTTTTTTAACCCTTATCTTAGCTCTAAGTTTCTCCCCAAAGCCCTAGAACAGCCTTATAATGCCCTTTATGAGTCGTTTAAATGATGCTTTCGAGATGACTACTAAATAGGACATTTTTAACGGTTAACTTGATTCTGCGATTGGGTTCTGATACAATGGGCAACACGCGGTTTAACTAGGGGGAGACAATGAAAATTAACTCTTATTGGAATAGTGCCTTAATTCTGTTCTGCCTATCAATCTTGGTTTCATCAGCAAGTGCTAGATGGATTGATTATGGAATCCTTTTAGTTGAAGATGAAAGCCAGCAAGATATGCCAGTTCTGGTTGCCGATGGAGCTAGAGGAGCATATTTAGCCTGGTCTGATGGAAGAAGCGGGGTAGGAAATATTTATTCACAGCGAATTGATCATGAGGGAAATTTTTATTGGCAAAATGGTGGAGTTGCAATATGTCCTAGCGTGGAAGGCTGGCAAGGATATCCTCAAATAATCAATGATAACAGTGGTGGAGCGATTATTGTATGGAATGATTATAGAAACGGGCATTGGGATATTTTTGCTCAACGTATAGATAAAAACGGAATAATTCAGTGGCAATCTGATGGTGTACCGATATGTACAAGCGAAGGAGATGTGGATTCTGGATTCAGTTGTACTCAAGATGGCAGTGGAGGTGCAATAGTAGCATGGTGGGATCGTCGTGAAGGATCAGAGGTAAGACATATTTATGCTCAGAAAGTAAGCTTTAATGGTCATATAGAGTGGGAAGTAGATGGCATTCCAATATGCACCGTCGCAACACGTGTAAACCAGCCCGAAATTGTATCAGATGGTTATGGTGGGGCGATTATTATTTGGAGTGATAGTAGAACTACAACTGCTGTTTATGGGCAAAAAGTAAATGGAAATGGTGAAATTCAGTGGACTCTGGACGGTCTCTATATACCACTTTCATGGCCTTCAGATTATTACAAGGTAATTGCCGATGGAGCTGGTGGTGCATTCATAACTAGCAGAGGCGGAGTCACGGGCGATCTTGATACTTATACATCAAGAATAGATTCTGCTGGAACATTACTTTGGGAGGTGGACTGTTGTTCTATAACAGCAAATCAGCATCAATCTGTAATCGCCTTGGATGGAAATGATGGAGTCGTAGTTGTTTGGCGTGATACCAGAGAAGCCCCTTTAACTGGTGATATTTATGCGCAGAGGTTCGATGGACAAGGTGTTCCATTGTGGAGTACTAATGGAATTCCCATTTGCACCAACGTGGCAGAGCAAAAGGACCCACAAGTCGTTAATGATGGAGATGGGAATAGCATCGTTGTATGGCGTGATTCAAGAGACGGAATATATTCACTGTATACTCAAAAAATCAATTCTGATGGACAACCATACTGGGCTGTTGATGGTGTAACAATTTCCGGAACAGAAGAAAGAGCTCATTATCCAAAAATAATTTCAACAGAAGACAATGGTATTTATGTGACATGGTATACAAGTATCGATTATAGTACTGAAGAAAATGTTTACATTCAAAAATTTGGTGCTACTGGATACTGGGGTATTGTAGATCCAGCGATAGAATCAATCAATGATAACCCCTCTGATGAAGGAGGGATTCTCAGAATCTATCTTAGAGGATCAGACCATGACCAGGTAAATGTAAATGAATATCCGATATCGGGGTACAATGTTTGGAAGAGAATAGGACCTGCGTTATCTAGTGAATATGTGTCAGATGATACAAATATTACTCTTAAGTCTTCGCTGAATGTACAAGAAATACTTAATAGAGATAAACCTACATTATCTTATGAGCAAGCGACAGCGTTAGGGTTTCCTCCTGGTGATTGGGCATCCGTAGGATTTCATTCAGCGAAACAGGACATTGAGTATTGTCTTCTTGTACCTACAGACAATGACTCAACAGCATACGGAGCCCAGTGGAATGATTATGTAGTCACTGCACACACTGATGTCCCTAGTGTCTTCTTCATTTCACAAATTGATAGTGGTTATTCGGTTGATAACCTACCTCCGAGCATACCAACAAGCTTTGAGGGAGAGCAAATATCTTATCCGTCTGGGCTTAATCTCACCTGGGATGTTAATTCTGAAACTGATCTGTCTCATTACGAATTATTCCGGGGGACTTCCTATGGTTTTGAGCCAAATTCTGAAAATCGAATTGCTTCTACTGTTCAATCATATTTCTTTGACAACGAATGGTCTTCTACAAATGGGCAATACTACAAGCTTTGTGCTGTTGATAGACATGGAAATAGCAGTGAATATTGCCTCCTTATTCCAGAAGAGATTGTAGCTGCACTTTTAGAAAGCTCATCGATTAGTAGAGTGGGGTGTTCAATTAAAATCACATGGACTTTGTCATCTCCGGTTGAAATCAAAGATCTAGAAATTTCACGTTTAAACAACGAGAGTACTGATGTTGAAATACTGAATAATTCATCCATTACAAAGGAAGGATTAGTTTACTCATTTATCGATCATGGTGGAGTACCTGGCTG